>NZ_JBTYZO010000018.1:0-130903 GCF_057808495.1 Hymenobacter sp. M1-2 | reverse complement strand
TACTGTGGGCCAACATTCGTCGTATTCTCAAATTCTGCTAACTCAAACAGCTTCTAAGTGATGCGGCTCGTAGTGGTCCTTTGACCGGGTTAAGGCAGCTAGCCGCAGGCTCAATAAATGTCTAGTTTTTCGATTTTCATCCGAAGCCCTTGTCATTAGGAAGTTTAGAAAAATCATCATCTATCGTTTTGAAAAGCCTTTTTTACTTCAGTAAAGCATTACAACAGCGAGGTAATTAGCTTGACAACAGTCAGATTTGAAAAGTCTGATTAAAGCGAAAATTCGAGGATAAAATTGGTAAGTAGCCAGCTATGTTTGGCTTGTCGTCGGGCTGATACCTGGCGCTATTCTTCCAACTCAACCTACCTCGTACTGATGAACTCCAAGCCCTCCAACGCATTTATTGCCGCCTCTTGGGTGGCGCTGCTGGCCGGAATGTCTGCCTTCGTTATTGGCCTCTGGAACGCACAAATGCTGCTCAACGAAAAAGGCTACTACTTCACTATTCTGCTCTTCGGCCTATTCGGGGCCGTGTCGTTGCAAAAGACCGTACGCGACCAGCTGGAGAACATTCCAGTTACTGGCATTTACTACGGACTCTGCTGGTTTGCCACGCTGGCGGCCATTGTGCTCTTGGCCGTTGGGCTCTGGAACGCCACGCTCACCCTCAGCGAAAAAGGATTCTACGCTATGGCTTTCATGCTGAGCCTCTTCGGTGCTATTGCAGTGCAGAAAAACACCCGCGACGCCCGCGGCAGCAACCCGCTGTAACGCCCAACCACTACTCAACGCGACGGATTATGTAGCGCCGCTGAGTTTCTAGGCCCATATTGTGGTGCATTTCACCTAAGCTACTGAGCCGCACGGCCAGCTACCTGACATGAGCCCCACAAACGAAAAAGCAAAAATGCTGGCCGGCGAGCTGTACCAGGCCAACGACCCGGAATTAGTAGCTGAGCGTCTGCAAGCCAAGACCTTGTGCCACCGCTACAACCAGGAACCCGTACAGCTCAACAAGCAGATCCTGGCCGAGCTACTAGGCTACGAAACCGACGCCCACATCGAAGCCCCGCTGCGTTGCGACTATGGCTACAACATCCGATTGGGCCGAAATTTCTACGCCAACTATAACTTCACCGTGCTCGACTGCGCCCCCGTCATCATCGGCGACAATGTGTTTGTGGCGCCGAACGTGGTACTGAGCACAGCCGGCCATCCGGTGGAAGCTGGGCCGCGCGTAGCGGGTTGGGAATTTGCCCATCCCATCCGCATTGGAGACAACGTGTGGCTGGGAGCCGGCGTCATCGTGCTGCCCGGCGTCAGCATCGGCGACAACACCACCATTGGGGCGGGCAGCGTAGTGACGCGTGACATTCCGGCTAACGTGGTGGCAGTGGGCAATCCGTGCCGGGTGCTGCGGAACTTGCCGGAGTTATAGTTTTCTTTTCGTGAAGAGTGATTTTGAGGTCCGTGTACGGCTATTCTTCCACTTAAAACTGCTGTGAGGAAGTCCGCTATACTTGGTTTCGATTCACTTCTACTCCTAAGTCGCCGACTTATAGTTTTGCCTGAGGCTCTGGTTCTATTAGGTATTTTATGCAGGCAATACTCCAACAGCGCCTAACACAGCAACACCTAGCCGGAACGCAGTTTACTACTCCTGCTGAAGTGGCGGCGTGGCTAGCCGGCTTACAAGCACAAGAATATACGCAGGCTACCTGGGCCCTCGGGGTGCGGCTGGCAGGCACTACAGAATCGGCTATTGAACAGGCATTTGCCGATGGCTCCATCGTCCGGACGTGGCTGTTTCGGGGCACGCTGCACATTACGGCCGCTGCCGATGTGCGTTGGCTGCTGGCGCTGTTAGGCCCGCGTCTGCTGGCTAGCCGGGCAGCCCGGCACTGGCAGCTGGCTCTCGATGAAACCACCTTCAGGCAGTGCTGGCCGGTGTTGCAGCGTGCTTTGCAGAACGGGCAACCCCGGAGCCGGACGGAATTGGCAGCGGCGCTGGCTGGGGCGGGCATTACGGCCAGCGGACCGCGCCTGCTGCACATCATTCAGTGGGCGGCGCTCAACCAATTTCTGTGCCCTGGCCCGCGGCGCGGCCGAGAAGAGACGTTTGTATCGCTTGATGACTGGGTGCCAGCCACCGCGCCCAAAACCCGGGCAGAAGCATTAGCCGAGCTGGCTCGGCGTTATTTTACCAGTCACGGCCCGGCTACCGTCGCCGATTTTAGCTGGTGGTCGGGGCTGAGCACAACGGAGGCTCGGATAGGACTGGCGGAGGTGACACCGTTGCTGCATCGGCAGCAGTTGGATACACAAGAATATTGGAGCGCCGAGCCTGCTTCACTTTCGCTGCCCGCCACTGCTACTGTACATCTGCTGCCGGGCTTCGATGAGTATTTCTTGGGCTATAAGGACCGTAGCCTCTTTATCGAGGAGCAGCATATAGTGCGGGTAGCTTCTGTCAACGGCATCTTTAGCCCTCTCGTCGTGGTTGATGGGCGAGTGGTAGGGACTTGGAAACGCACGGTGCAGCCACGCAAGGTTGTGGTAGAAACCATCCTTTTCGAGGCGGTATCAGCTGATACCGAAGCTGCCATTGCGGCGGCGATGAGTGGGTATAGCCGCTTCATGCAGAAGAAGATAGAATTGAAATAGGTGCCAAACACTGTTTAGGAGTTGGGCGCGAGCTTCGTGACGAAAAAGCTGAGCCCAGCCTTTGTGTGCCAGGTGCTTTGCTGCTGCGCGTGCCTTCAGCGTTGGGCGCGGTCGGGAATTGTGCGTTTTGTTGTCGGGCCGAAGCACCTTCTAAATCCGCTTCTCGCGTATCTTGCGGCCCGCCGCGGGGCTTTCGGCTCCGGCGGGCCGCGGCCATTGGGCTCAACCCGATGGCTGCCAATACACTTCCAACTGAACCACGAAGTAACCACCCTATGCTCCGCACCGACTGGACCCTCGACGAAGTAAAAGCCATATACCACCAGCCCGTGCTGGAACTCGTGACGCAGGCGGCAGCCGTGCATCAACAGCACCAGACCACCGGCGAAGTGCAAGTGTGTACCCTGCTGAGCGTGAAAACCGGTGGTTGCCCCGAAGACTGCGCCTACTGCCCACAAGCGGCCCGCTACCACACCGGCGTGCAAGCCCACAAGCTGCTACCCGACGCTGAAGTGCTGGCCGCCGCCGAACGAGCCAAAGAGGCGGGCAGCACCCGTTTCTGCATGGGCGCCGCCTGGCGCGAAATCCGCGACAACCGCGACTTCGACCGGGTGCTGGGTATGGTGGAGCAGGTAAATGGCCTAGGCCTGGAAGTGTGCTGCACACTGGGCATGCTCAACGAATACCAGGCTGAGCGCCTGAAGGAAGCTGGCCTTTACGCCTACAATCACAACCTCGACACCAGCGCCGAGCACTACTCCGAAATCATCACGACCCGCACCTACGACGACCGGCTGAACACGCTGGAGCACGTCCGCAAAGCCGGCATTTCGGTGTGCTCGGGCGGCATCATCGGGCTGGGTGAGACGGATGAGGACCGCGTAGCCATGCTGCACACGCTGGCCACGCTGCCGGCCCATCCGGAGTCGGTGCCGGTGAATGCGCTGGTGCCGGTGGAAGGTACGCCGCTGGCCGAGCAGCCCCGCGTGAGCGTGTGGGAAATGCTGCGTATGATAGCCACGGCCCGCATTCTAATGCCTCGCACCATGGTGCGCCTCTCCGCCGGCCGGCAGGAAATGCCCGTTACGGAACAGGCTCTGTGCTTCCTGGCCGGCGCCAACTCCATCTTCAGTGGCGAAAAGCTCCTCACCACCCCCAACCCCGACTTCGACGCCGACAAGCAGATGTTCGACCTGCTGGGCCTCAAGCCGCGCAAGTCGTTCAAGGATGTGCCGGAAGGCGCCGTGGTGCTCGGCAAGAAATTGGTTTAGCTTAGGTCAAGCCCACCGTTTCGCTTAGTTATCTTCTCGTATCTCGCCGCACTCCATGAGCTACCTACGCCTGCTGCTTTTCGCGCTGCTCTTTGGTCAGGCTAATCTTTCCTTTGGTGCCAAGGTAGACACGCTAGCTATTCCGAGTGCGGCCATGCGCAAAACCTACCGGGCCAACGTGGTACTGCCGGCCGCCTACGCCAAGCAGAAGAAGGCCGTTTTCCCGGTTCTCTACTTGCTGCACGGGGCGAATGACCACTTCACCGCTTGGCTGCTCAAGACGCCGGACAAGCTGCTCGTGCACCGCCTAGCCGATCAGTACAACCTCATCATCGTGATGCCGGAGGGCGAAACGTTCGGTTGGTACATTGATAGCCCAGTCAACAAAGACAGCCAGTTTGAAACCTATCTGACGCAGGAGGTCATTCAGAAAATCGACAACACCTACCGCACTGTGCGCGGCCGTCAGGGTCGGGTTATCACGGGCTTATCCATGGGCGGGCACGGGGCGCTGTACCTGGCCACGCGCCACCCAGACCTGTACAGCGCGGCCGGCAGCATGAGCGGCGCCGTCGACATCAACACCGCCAAATGGGAGCTGAAGCCAGAGGATGCCAAACGTACCGCCGAGCGGTTTGCTCCCATTTTGGGTCCGATTGGAATCTCACCCGCGGCAATTTTCGCACCCTACACCGTACTGCCCCTCATTGATAAAATGAAGAGCAACGGCCTACCGCTGGTTATTGATTGCGGCGTCGACGATTTTCTCATTGAGCCCAACCGGGAGCTGCACCGCCGCCTAGTCTATAATGGCACCCCGCACGACTATACGGAGCGGCCGGGCGCCCACACCTGGGAATACTGGCAAAATTCCCTGCCTTACCAAGTGCTGTTCCTCTACCGCGTGCTGCAAGCCAACGCCGTCACGGTTCCGTAGCAGAGCTTGTGTGATGCCTCGGTAAAGCGCCTTGTAGGGAATCCGCAAATCGTGTACAACGTCTTCGCCTCACTAGCCCGGGGTTTCAACCCTGGGCTATTTGAACGACAAGCACAGAGTTTCTGAAGCTGCTACAGGTTTTTTGCTGCTCAGATTAATGGTGTTGGATCTTCACCTGTAGCACCTCAGCTCCAGTGTTTCCAGGCTCAAGTACAGCAGTTTCCGATTGGGTACGCTGCTGTTATTCCAACCACAGGAAGGAATCTGGGTTGTTCTGTGATGAGCCTCCAGCTTCCTCGCTGCGGTCGGAACGACATCGGTATACGAACCTGAGAACCTGAAACGCCTCTAGTTCTATTGATTCCACGGGCTGGCTTTCCTGCATGTCTTTCTCTCCTCTTCACCAGCGCCTAACCGAGCAACTCGCCCAACGAGAAGCAGCGGGTACCCGCCGCCGCCTCACGCTGCCCGCGCCTGGCCTAGTTGATTTCAGCTCCAACGACTATCTGGGCCTGAGCCAACACCCGGCCGTGCAAGCGGCGTTACACCAATTCGCCGCCGAGGCCGCCGGGAGCACCGGCTCCCGCTTGCTCACGGGCAACTCCGCAGCGGCTGAAAGGCTGGAAGCACACTTAGCTGAATTTCACCGCGCCGAAGCGGCCTTGCTCTTCAACTCCGGCTACGCGGCCAACCTAGGCTTCTTCTCGGCTGTACCGCGCCGCGGCGACACCATCCTGTACGACGACGCCTCCCACGCCTCCGTGAAGGACGGAATCCGCGGCTCATTCGCCACCGCCTGGAGCTTCCGCCACAACGACTTGGCCGATTTGGAGCGGCGTTTGGTCCGGGCCACCGGTGCCGTGTTCGTGGCCGTAGAGGCGCTGTACTCGATGGACGGTGACATGGCGCCGTTGCTGGAGTTGGCGGCGCTGTGCCGGCAGCGGAGTCTGTATCTGGTAGTTGACGAGGCACATACCAACGGCTTGTATGGCTCTCAGGGTGAGGGGTTGGTGGCTGCTCTGGGACTGGAAGCCGATGTGTTTGCCCGCATCCTCACCTTCGGCAAAGCCCTCGGTAGCCAAGGCGCGGCCATAGCCGGCCCAGCTGTGTTGCGCGACTATCTACTGAACTTCAGTCGGCCCTTCATCTACACCACTGCCCTACCGCCGCTCACGGTAGCTGGTCTCTCGGCAGCTTACGCGCTGCTGCCAACCCTAAGCGCAGAACGGACGCGGCTGGTTGAGATGTCGGACTACCTAAAAAGTACTCTGAACACGGTAGCCGGGCTGCATGTGCCGGTAGAAAGCCACGTCATTCATCCGGTGTTCTTCACGGAACAGGCTGGCCCAGCGCACGCGCGGCAAGTAGCGGCCGCCGCCCAAAAAGCCGGCTTCGATGTGCGCGCCATTGTGTCGCCCACGGTGCCGGTGGGAACCGAGCGGCTGCGGCTTATCGTGCATTCTTTCAATACAAAAGCGCAGATTGACGAGCTAGCGCACGTGCTGAGCAAGTAAGCTTGTTATTTCGGCTCTTGCTGTCATTGCGAGGACGCAGGACGAAGCAATCCTTCCTCTCCCCGCTGAGAATTTCACTTGTAAGACAAGCTCTCAACGTTGAGTCAAGCAGTTGGGTAGAAGTAGACGCACTTAGCATTGTAAAACAAGTGACCGATAAATGCAGATCTATCTGGGCTCTAAGTTCTCAGATCTAAGGTCTCACTACTTACCACGTTAACGCCAAAGGTTTGTCGCTTCAGTAGGCTTCGCGCACAGAGAGGAAGGATTGCCACGGCTGCGCCTCGCAAGGACAGGAAGGGCATTCACTCATCCACTCATTCCAACATTCATTTCTCCTCGTGGAACGACTTTTCATCACCGGCATTGGTACGGACGTGGGCAAAACGGTGGTAGCGGCTATTCTCACCGAAGCCCTGCAAGCTGACTACTGGAAACCTGTGCAAGCTGGTCTAACGCCTTCCACTGACACAGGCACGGTGCGCCAGCTCGTGCGCAATCCGGTTAGTCACTTCTGGCCCGAGCGGTACCGGCTGCACCTGCCGGCTTCGCCTCACGCCGCGGCGGCAGCCGAAGGATTAGTGCTGCGGCCCGAAGATTTTCAACTTCCCGAAACCACCAATCACCTGCTCGTGGAAGGAGCCGGCGGCTTGCTGGTGCCGCTGGCACCGGGCTTTCTGATGGCCGACTTAGTGCAGCAACTCGACCTGGAAGTAGTAGTGGTGTCGCGCAATTACTTGGGCAGCATCAACCATACGCTGCTGACGCTGGAGGCCCTGCAAGCGCGCGGCTTGCGGGTGCGCGGCCTGGTTTTCAACGGCGAACCGACACCTGCCACCGAAGACTTCATAACCCAACACTCCGGCGTGCCGCTACTGCCCCGCGTGCTGCTCGAACCTAACATTTCGGCCGAAACAGTAAGCCAGTACGCCGCAGAGTTCAAAGCCTGGTTCACCTGAAGATTGTCTTCAACCCATTCGAACACGGCGAGACACCGCGCCAACACGGCGGAACACGGCGAGAAACATCACCTGCACAACTCGCCACCCCAGTTGTAGCTTTGCGTCCAGCAACTCCAACTCATGCCTTCTGAATCTTTCCCCTCTTCTCTAGCCGACCGGGACGCCGCCGTGCTGTGGCACCCGTACACCCAAATGCAGACGGCTCCGTTGCCCGTGCCCATCGTGCGCGGCGAAGGCGCGTGGCTGCTGGCGGAAGATGGCACGCGCTACCTCGACGGTATTTCATCGTGGTGGACCAACTTGCACGGGCACGCTCATCCGCACATTGCGGCGCGCGTAAGTGAGCAACTGCGCACGTTGGAACACGTGTTGTTTGCGGGTTTCACGCACCCAGCCGCCGTGGAGTTAGCCGAGCAACTGCTAGCCTTGCTGCCCACCAACCAGGCCCGCGCGTTCTATTCTGATAATGGCTCGACGGCGGTAGAAGTGGCCCTGAAAATGGTGCTGCAATACTTTCACAACCTAGACCAGCCCGCGCGCCGCACCTTTCTCTGCTTCCGCGACTCCTACCACGGCGACACCTTCGGGGCTATGGCCGTGAGCAGCCGCGGCGCCTTCACGGCGCCTTTCTGGCCGTTGCTTTTCAACGTGGAATTCATTGATGTGCCCGTGCCGGGCCGCGAAGCCGAGGTGCTGGCGCAGCTTGATGCCGTGCTGGCTCGGCCCGATATAGCTGGCTTCATCTTCGAGCCGCTGGTGCTGGGCACGGCGGGTATGGTGATGTACGAGCCGGCTGCGCTGAATGAGATGCTGCGCCGCTGCCGCCAGCATGGGGTACTGTGCATTGCCGATGAGGTGATGACCGGCTTCGGCCGCACCGGGCCGCTGTTCGCCTCGGACCTCCTGACCGAGCAGCCCGACATCATGTGCTTTTCCAAAGGTCTCACGGGCGGCACGTTGGCCCTCGGCCTCACCACTTGCGCCGCGCCCATCTACGCCGCCTTCCTCAGCGACGACAAAATGAAGGCTCTATTTCACGGCCACTCCTACACCGCCAACCCCGTAGCCTGCGCCGCCGCCCTGGCCAGCCTCGACCTGACTCGTGCCCCCGAATGCACTGCCCAGCGCCAGCGCATAGCCGCCGCCCACACCGCGTTCCGCCGGGAAACTGAGGGCTTGCCCGGCATTCGACAGGTACGACTGCGCGGCACCATTTTGGCCGTGGAATACGACCCCGGCGAAGGCACAAGCTACTTCAGCCGCCTCCGCGACGCGTTATACCAATTGGCCCTCGACCAGCACGTAATACTGCGGCCCCTGGGCAACGTCGTATACTTGCTGCCGCCTTATTGCACCACGGACGCGGAGCTAGACATTCTCTACGCCGTGCTGCGCCAGATGCGGGAACTGGTACTCGACTTCGTACCGGCTCCTACCCTGCCCGAATACTTGCATGACTGAGGCCCCGCGCAAAGACGAGTCGATTGTTATTCGGGGCCGCGGCCGAGTGTCGGCGCTCGGAACGGTGGCCGGGCCAAGTGCCGATTTACCAGCCACTGGTTCGCCATTTTCCACGCACGCAACAGGCGTGGCCGTAGCTACGCTGCCCACTTCGGCCGAATCTGCCGTGGCCGAACTGCGCCGCTCCCACGCCAGCTACCGCCAACTCGACCGCACCGTGCTGCTGGCCCTGCTGGCCGCCCGCCAAGCCAACAGCAACGCTAGGTGGCAAGTCGAACCCCAACAAGAAGCAACGAAAAACCAACAACCAACAACCAACAACCAAACAGCCGTCAGCATCGGGAGCAGCCGGGGTGCTACGGGCCGGCTGGAGGAGTTTCACGCGGAGTTTCTGGCCGAAGGATTGGTACCAGCCGCCGCTTCGCCGCTCACGACACTGGGCAATGTGGCTAGTTGGGTGGCTTTCGACGCGGGTAGTACCAATGGCACGGCGCTTAGCCATTCCAGCACGTGCAGCAGCGCGTTCCAGGCGCTAGCCAATGCCGTGGCCTGGCTGCGGGCCGGTATGGCGACGCGCTTTTTGGCCGGCGGCACCGAGGCGCCTCTAACCGATTTCACGCTGGCCCAGATGCGGGCTATCGGCATCTACTCGCCTCTTGCCGCCGCTGACTGGCCTTGCCGGCCGGGCGCGGGGCGGCCGTCTACGTTCGTGCTAGGGGAAGGAGCCGCCGTATTCGCGCTGGAAAAAGTGAGGCGGCAAGAATTGCTAGCCGAGCAGCAGTTAGCGCCAGAGCGGCCTGTTTTTGTGTTGGAGGGTGTGGGGCTAGCCTTCGAAGCCATAGCCAGCAAAACCGGCCTCTCGGCCGACGGACAGCACTTTCAGCGAGCCATGCAGGCAGCACTCCGGCAAGCTGACCTCGCTCCTGCCGACATAGACGCAGTAGTGCTCCACAGCCCCGGCACTCCTGCCGGCGACGCGGCCGAGCGGGCGGCGATTCGAGCGGTTTTCGGGGAATTACCCCCGCTGCTGTCCAATAAGTGGCTGTTAGGACATACGCTGGGGGCCTCGGCGGCTCTGAGCCTGGATTTCGCGTTGCACGTGCTGGAAACCCAACAATGGCCCGCAGCGCCGTTTGCCACGGATTTAGCAACGGCGCTTCACCGCCCTTTCCGGCGTATTTTGGTGAATGCTGCGGGCTTCGGTGGTAACGCGGCCAGCGCCATTGTAGCCCGACTTTAGCGCAGCGTTGAAAACACTGTACTTGCCTAAAGCCCTAACTAGCCCAGGGTTAAACCCTAGGCTGTGGAGCGGGAGGCTAAATAAGGCTCCATAGCAGAAGCTGAACGGCCGCTCCTTGACCCGACTGAACAATACGGCCATAACCCGCCTGTCTGTATCTTTCCTGCCTCACACCGAGGCGCAAACGTGCGTCTCTACAACGCTTCACTACCTTTCCGTATGCGCCGCGCTACTCTTCTTCTCTTTACGCTGGGGCTCTCTGCTTCGGCAGTTGCCCAAACGCCTCTCGCCACCACGCCCGACCCGCTCATCCGGCAAATGGTGGAGCAGATTTCGGAGAAGAACCTGCGCGACGATATTGATAAGTTGGTGAGCTTCGGCACGCGGCACACGCTCAGCGACACCAAGAGCAAAAAGCGCGGCATCGGCGCGGCCCGGAAGTGGGTGGAAGACGAGTTCCGCAAATACAGTAAGGCCAGCGGCGGCCGCTTGAAAGTCGAGCAAGACACCTTCACCATCAAGCCCGATGGCCGCCGTATCAACCAGCCCGTGCTCATGGCCAACGTGATGGCTACACTGCCTGGCACCGACCCCACAGACAAGCGCATATTCATCGTGAGCGGCCACATCGATTCGCGGGTGACGGACGTGATGAACGCCACCGCCGACGCGCCCGGCGCCAACGACGACGGCTCCGGCACGGTGGCCGTGATGGAGCTGGCCCGCGTGATGAGCCAGCAGAAGTTTCCGGCTACCATCATTTTCGTCGCGGTGCAGGGCGAAGAGCAGGGCCTCTACGGCTCCACGCACCTGGCGCAACGGGCCAAAAAAGAGGGCTGGAATCTGGTGGCCATGCTCAACAACGACATCATGGGCAACTCCACCGGCCACGACCCCGAAATCCGGGACGACAAGCGCCTGCGCGTGTTCAGCGAAGGCGTGCCGGCCACCGAAACGCCCGACGAGGCCAAAGTACGCCGCACGCTTTCCTCCGAGAACGACTCGCCTAGCCGCCAACTGGCCCGCTACGCCCGCTTGGCTTGCCAGCAATACCTGCCCGGCCACGAAGTGGTGCTCGAATACCGCCCCGACCGATTCCTGCGCGGCGGCGACCATACACCCTTCAACCAGCAAGGCTTCACGGCAGTGCGCTTCTCGGAGATGAACGAGGACTTCCGCCACCAGCACCAGGACCTGCGCACCGAGAAAGGTGAGGAGTACGGCGACCACGCCAAGTTCATGGACTTCGCCTACCTGCGCAAGAATACCGGCGTGAACCTGGCCACGCTGGCCGCTCTAGCTCTGGCGCCCGCCGCCCCCGAAAACGTGGGTGTACTCACGGCCAACCTCACCAACCGCACCGAGCTGAAGTGGACCGCACCCCAAGCCGGCGAGAAACCAGCCGGCTACTTTGTGCTGATGCGCGAAACCAGCGCCCCGGAGTGGCAGCAGAAGTTCTTCGTGACGGAAACCAACGCCAACCTGCCTCACAGCAAAGACAATTTCATTTTTGGCGTAGCTTCCGTGGACGCTGAGGGCCACGAGAGCCTGCCCGTAATTCCGAAGCCGGTGCGGTGAAAGCAGCTAGAAAATAGAAGCGGCTAGTGAAAGATAGCTTCATGATAGTGTACATTTATGGCATGCACACTATCATGAAGCTTTTAACTTGTATGATGCGGTTTGTTTTCGTAGTAATGTTCGCTCAGCTGTTTGGCTTTAAATCGCATGCGCAAGCCTGGACAACAATAAAAATAGACACTGTAGCAACTATAGATTTTCCAGGTGAACCTGAAATAAAAGAAACATCGGGGCAAACTCTCTATTTATTCCGGGATAGTAGCTCAACATATCTATTACTAATAAAATCAATTGATGGCGAGCCTGGCTTTCGTATGGGCAAGGACGAACTTGATGATTTTTATGATCAAATTTTAAAGGGGACTCTACAGGCAGCAGAAGGTGCAAAAGTTTTGGCCAAAAAGAATTTTGAGTTAAGAGGTGGCGTACGAGGACTCGAAGTGAAGTATACGAACGCAAACAATCCTGCCCTTCCTGCTGAAAGAACAAGTCGTTTCTTGTACTTGAATGGGTATTTTTTCACTTACGAGGCGTTACAGTTGAACACAGACAGCAAACAATTTACTGTTAACCAAAACAGATTTTTTACTTCATTCACGCTGCAGCCTCAAGTAAGCAAACGTATCAGGCAGTATACATCAGATAAAGATGGCACTCCCCATATGTCTCAGCTATATAATATAGGTTACCTTATAGAAAAAATGGCAAGCATGTTATTGCTTGCAGGAGTTGCAATTTTCATTGTACGTCGATTTACAAGAGTTGCTAAAAAATAATATTTAATTCTTAGAAAATAAATTACCCTTCTTTCAAAAGAAGCAGTAGTATTACAATTATTAGTTATTTCATTAAAGAATTTTTGACATAATCTTGACAGCCTCTATTGGCTTCTGTTAGCTTATTCCGCAGACGAGCACACGGGTCTAAGTATCTGCCGCAGACGTTCTACTTTTTTTTCAAATCGGCAAAATCGGCCTACCAAAATGGAATGGTCGGCATGGTAGATTCAAGGCTCCTATGGAAATAAAAGCTGTTTCTCGCATAAGGGATAAGCTTTTTGTTTTTCGGTGCTATTTGGCATGTTGAATGCGGACAACTATGCACCATTATTACTCAACCCTGACCTCACTGCCATGTCACTACTAATCATCTTCCCAATTATCGTCGTTCTGTTGTTGCTCAGCCTTCGCATTGCGCAGGAATACCAACGCGCCATTGTGTTCCGGCTGGGCCGGTTTGTGGGCACGCGGGGGCCGGGGCTGTACTGGATTATCCCGTTCATCGAGCGCCAGCAAACCATCGACATGCGCACCAAGACCGTGGACTTGGAGCAGCAGGAAACCATCACCAAAGACAGCGTAACCATCAAAGTAAATGCCGTGCTCTGGTTCCGGGTGGTGAATCCGGCCGACGCCATCATCAAAGTCGCCAACTTCAACCAGGCCGTGTACCAGCTCTCGGTTACGGCGTTGCGCAATATCATTGGCCAGCATCAGCTCGACGAAGTGCTCAAAGAGCGTCAGCAAATTAATACTACGCTGCAACAACTCGTGGATGCGGCTACCGAGGCCTGGGGCGTGAAAATCGAGATGGTTGAAATCAAGGACGTGGAAATCCCGACTTCCATGCAGCGCGCCATGGCTCGCGAGGCCGAAGCCATTCGGGAGAAACGGGCCCGCATCATCAAGGCCGAAGCCGAGCTGGAAGCCAGTATCAAGCTCACGCAAGGCGCGCAGCAGATGGAAAGCAGCCCAATGGCCCTGGAACTGCGCCGCATGCAGATGCTTTCCGAAATCGGCATCGACAACAACACAACCACCGTGGTGCTCATCCCCTCGGACTTCACCAACGCCGCCAAAAGCCTCACCACTATGGCTAGCCAGCTGCCGAAAGCGGAGTAGGCGGGCATTTGGTCCCAACAAAAAAGCGCCAACTAGTGTAGTTGGCGCTTTTTTGTTGGCCGTTAGGCCATTGTTATTAGAAACAGTTTGTGTCAGCTGCACTCAGAAAACATATGTAAGCCTGCGCGCAAATGCTGATTGTGTGCTTTATTTGCACCCGCCGTTGCGCACGGCCGATATTACCGCTCTACCATGTACCCTTACTTTGTCCGTTGCTCTTCCGTGCTCTTGGCTGCTGCCAGTGCAACAGGCGTGTGCGTGATGGGTAAGAAATGCAAGAAACGGCTGCCGGCCTGACCGTCGCGCTGGTTCCTTGCACGTTGTTGCCATTGAACTCCCCGCGCCGGTCCTTCTTGGGCCGGCGTTTTTTGTTTGTCGGTTTTCTCTTGATTTCCCGTTTATTGCCTTCATGAAAGTTCTCAAGTTTGGCGGCACGTCCGTCGGGTCGGCGCAGCGGATGCGCGAAGTAGCAGAGTTGATTCACGCGCCCGAAGAGCGGCGCGTCGTGGTGCTGTCGGCCATGAGCGGCACCACCAACACGCTGGTTGATATTGCGCGGCTATTGTTTGCGGGCGACGTAACGGCCGCTACTGCGCGTATCGAAATCATGCGCCAGGACTACCACATGGTAGCCCACGAGTTGCTCCCCGACGCAGCTGTTGCGGCTGCCGCCATCAAGCACCTAGACTCGCTGTTCCGCGCCATTTTCGACCTTATGCGCCAGCCACTGTCGGCTTCCGGCGAGCGGGTGATTTTGGCGCAGGGCGAGCTGTTGAGCACGTATCTGTTTCACCAGTACGTCACCGGCATTATAGGGCGGGAAGCCGTGCTCCTACCCGCCTTGGAGTTCATGCGCCTCGATGCCGACGATGAGCCCGACGCGGCCTATATCCGGGAGCACCTGCAAGCGCACCTCGCCGAGCACCCCGACCAGGTCCTTTTCATCACGCAGGGCTATATCTGCCGCAACGCGCAAGGCTTCATCGACAACCTCAAGCGCGGTGGCTCCGACTACTCCGCTTCCCTTATCGGAGCCGCCGCCGACGCCAACGAAATCCAGATCTGGACCGACATCGACGGGCTGCACAACAACGACCCGCGCGTAGTGGAAGGCACCTACCCCATTCGCGAATTGTCGTTTGATGAGGCGGCGGAGCTGGCATACTTCGGCGCCAAAATTCTGCACCCCAGCTCGGTGCTGCCCGCTCGTCAGCACGGCATCCCGGTCCGGCTCCTGAACACGCTCCAACCCGATGCCCCCGGCACCCTGATTTCGGCCCGTACTGGCTCACAAGAATCCATCAAGGCGGTAGCCGCCAAGGATGGGCTGGTGGCCATCAAGGTGAAATCGAGCCGGATGCTGCTGGCGCACGGCTTCCTGCGCAGCTTGTTCGAAGTGTTCGAGCGGCACCGCACCTCCATCGACATGGTAACCACTTCGGAAGTGGCCGTATCTCTCACCATCGACGACGCCACCCACCTGCCCCAAATTTTAGAAGAGCTGCGCGCCTTCGGCACCGTGGAAGTAGACGAGCAGCAAACCATTATCTGCCTCGTTGGCAACTTGATCCAGGAAACCACCGGCGCCGCCCGCCTGGTCTTCGATGCCTTGCAAGACGTTCCGCTCCGTATGATCAGCTATGGCGGCTCACCCAACAACATCAGTCTGCTCGTGCATTCCACGGATAAAGTGCGGGCTCTGCGAGCCCTCAACGAGGGCCTGTTTCAGCGGGAGCCTCACCCCCTCGCCTCCTCACCCAAGGGAGAGGGAGAACTAGCTTTAGAAAGCTAGATTCTGCCCCCTCAAACACTCCGCGCGCCAAGCGGCGAAGAGGCCACTGCCCGGGTTGTAAGTCAGCTACCCGCCTATTAATTCATAACCTTTAGTTCTTACGCTCATCAACCACCCCTAGCCCCTCCTTAACTAAGGAGAGGAACTAGTCATCTAACACTAGAGCTAGTCCCTCCTCTCCCCTAGGAGAGGGGGCTAAGGGATGAGGCCCCCGCCATGCCACTCAATCTTTCGCCAGAGCTGCTCACGCAGCCCACTCCTTTTTACCACTACGACCTTGATCTGCTGGACCAGACGCTGGCCGCCCTGCAACAGGCAGCACGCCCGCGGGATTTTCAGGTACACTACGCGCTGAAAGCCAACGCCAATCTGCCCATTCTGACCCGCATCAAGGGCCATGGCCTGGGGGCCGACTGCGTAAGCGGCGGCGAAGTGCAGCGCGCCCTAGACGCTGGCTTTGCGCCGGGCCACGTGGTGTTTGCGGGCGTGGGCAAATCCGATGCGGAAATCAACCTGGCGCTGGCGGCTGACATCTGGTGCTTCAACGCCGAATCGGTAGAGGAACTGACGGTGCTTGATGGACTGGCCGCGGCGCAGGGTCGCACCGCCCGAGTAGCCCTGCGCGTGAACCCCAACGTAGACGCCCATACGCACCCGCACATCACCACGGGCCTCCAAGCCAACAAGTTCGGCATTGGGCTCCCCGAGTTGCCCGCCGTGGTAGCCCAGCTAGCCGCGCTACCGAATCTGGAGCTGGTAGGCCTGCACGCGCACATTGGCTCTCAGATTACGGACTTGTCGGTGTTTGCGGAGCTGAGCCACAAGCTCAACGAGTTGCAAAACTGGCTTGCCGACCAGGGCCACGCGCTTCCTCACCTCAACGTGGGCGGCGGCCTTGGCATCAACTACGAGCAGCCCGACGAGCAGCTCATTCCCGATTTTGAAGGCTATTTCGCCATGTTTGAGCAGCACCTACTTCGGCGGCCGGGCCAGCAGGTGCACGTAGAGCTAGGCCGCGCCGTGGTAGCGCAATGTGGCTCGCTCTTGAGCCGGGTGCTGTACGTGAAAAACAGCCAGCAAACCCAATTCGCCATTCTCGACGCGGGCATGACGGAGCTACTTCGTCCCGCCCTCTACGGCAGCTACCACCACATCCAGAATCTTAGCAACCCAACCGTCGAAACCCAGCTTTATGATGTAGTCGGGCCCATTTGCGAGTCGTCGGATACGTTCAGGAAAGGTGTGCCGCTGCCCGAAACCCGCCGCGGCGACTTAGTGGCCATTCGCTCGGCCGGAGCCTACGGCGAGGTGATGTCGTCTAGCTACAACCTACGGGAGAAGGCGGCCGCCGTGTATGTTCCTTGAGTGGGCTAGTGGTCTTGAACGTCCTGTTGCTGCGTAAGCACCCAGCTGTTATACAGTTGTACAACTTCCGGCAGGTCGTGTGCCTTGACATGGCCCGAGCGTAAGGCGGCGGCCAAGGTGGAATTGTCGGCAAAAAAGTCGGCGCTCATCTTGGGGAAGTCCCACCAAAACGTATTTTCCAAGGATTGTCCAGCACGTCCTATCAGATATATGCGGCATCTGCTCTTAGTGTTGGTACCTAACCCAACATTTGCTGAAAGCTCGTACTGCTCGTATAGATTAACGGTTCCAGTCTGAATCTGGCGTATCAACCGAATTATTTTGTCGGCAGTATAAGCCCCTGGGAACTGGTGAGCAACGCAGCGTACGGGCTGACCTTTATTAAAATACCCATACGCCCATAGTTGGGGAGGCCGAAACTTTTGCCGCTGCTTTTCCTGCGGTAGCCCAAACCGCACCCTAGTTTGCTGCTGCAGCATTAACGGCTCCTCCCGGTAGATGGTACCAACTAGACTATCGCCTTTAGCCGTGACGATATAGCCAGGTACGGCACGTTGCGCTATGCTAACCCCTGGCAGCGCACATAGCAACAAAGCCAGTAGACGCATCATGGGAATACATTACGTGACTCATAGATCTACGTCAGTACGTTTTGAACGTCATAACTAGGTAGTAGCAAGAATGGTTAGGCGAGGCTTTTTGCCTAGGGTGTAAGCTCGCCGCTCCGTCCGCTAGTCAACGCCGCCTTCTGTTGACCGGACGAGCGGCGGAAAACGACCTACTCAGGTTCTACTTCGACGCAAGTATGCTTCCGGTTGCGCGCCAGACAGCACGTAAAAAGCCCGCATCGATGAAGACGATGCGGGCTTTTTATAATTTGGTTTCCGCTGTGAGGCTAGGGAAGCGGATTGGGGTTTGAATCGTTATAAGAAGTAGGCAGGTCCGCGTAGTTGCGCAGGAAATCATCTGGCCGCGGGGTGGCATCGGTGGTGCCCGTAGAAACCACCCGGAACCGGTGTACCCGGCCTGAACGGTCTTGCGACAAGCGGTTGATGTAGTTGTACAAGCCCGCAGGAGTGTCGATGGGTGGTTGAGCGAATGAATTGTAGTGTAGAGCAATACCATCACTCTTGACCATCACCTCTTTCACATAGGTGGAGCAGTTCCGTTTAAATATATCGTAGGGATTTTGGTTTTGAACCGTGGCTTGCACCTGACCTTTAGCGTAGTCCAGCATCTTAAGGGCTGCGCTGTTGCTGATATCAATGTAATTCACCTTCAAATTCCAACGTGGCGAGCCTAGTTCTCCGCTCTGCTTTAGAATACGCACTAGGCTAGGGCCATCAAGCCGACCGTTCGACATCTTACTGACATTGATAAGATTACGAAGAATGATAGCTTTCCCTTGGCCGCTGTGCTGCGTGTAACGAGCATAGTGCTCCCCGTTGTACGACCACACAAGCACGGCTGCTGAGTGGCCGTAATTAAGCGGATTTCCCGTATCGAATAGATCGGGCCAGGTAAATACAATGATGGCGCTTTTACCGTCGCGGGCGTCTGCAACGCGGCCAGCGGTGTTGTCTTTTCCGCTTCCAGTATCCGTATTTCCAGCGTCTATCGGTTGCAGCTGGCTAGTCGTAGTCGTTTCTTCGGCTTGGCTAGCGACGGTTTCCGCTTCCTTTTTATCACAAGAAGAGGCTGCAAACATAGTGGCCAGAGCCAGCATGCTCGCTAATCTTTGAAGGGTCTTCATAAGATGGAATTTTTAGAAGATGAAAAGATGGGTCACAAGCACCGCGGTGTGCTGCTCAAAATTACGTTTCATGCTTAGGGCAGTAGCGAAGCACGAGGTAGACACCGCGTGGACCCTGAGTGGACATAAAGTAGACATCCTTGGTAATAGTCAAGTGCTTTGTCAAATCAGCCAAGTTCAATGGCCTCAATACCCTGGTTTATCGGCCAAAGCAAGAATTGACAGCCCTATCTCTGCTCTTGCTAATAGTATGCGGCAGCCACACATTTTCGGCTTCAAACTCAACCAAGCACGCTGGCAGCAGTTAAGTAGAAAGTATCACTAGTCTGCTCCATGAAAATCCTGCTCACCGGCGCCAACGGCTACATCGGCCAGCGGCTGCTCCCGTTGCTGGTAGAGGCCGGCCACCACGTCACCTGCCTCGTGCGCGACCCGCGCCGCTTCGAGCTGCCCGAGAGCTTGCTCAACCGCGTAACCGTGGTGCGGGGCGACCTGCTTAAGCCGGAGTCGTTGCGAGAACTGCCCACCGACCTTGATGCGGCCTACTACTTGGTGCATTCCATGAGTGGCGACAGCAAGGATTTTTTTCGGCTGGAGCAGCAGTCGGCGCACAATTTCAGCCGCTACCTCGATACCACCACGGCCCGGCAGCTCATCTATCTTTCCGGCATCGCCAACGACCGGGCCTTGAGCGTGCATCTTCGCTCGCGCAAGGGTGTAGAAAAGGTACTGCGCAAAGGCCAAGCGGCGCTTACGGTGTTGCGAGCCAGCATTATTATTGGCTCGGGCTCGGCCTCGTTTGAGATTATCCGGGACCTGGTAGAAAAGCTGCCCGTGATGGTAACGCCGCGCTGGCTGAACTCGCGCTGCCAGCCCATCGGTATCCGCGACGTGATGCACTACCTCACCGCCGTCTTGGGCAACGAAGCTTGCCTGGGTCGCTCCTTCGATATTGGGGGCCCCGATGTGCTGACGTACCGCGAGATGCTGCTGGAACTGGCCGCGGCGCGTGGCTACCGACGTTACATTGTTACCGTGCCGGTGCTCACGCCGCGGCTCTCGTCGTGGTGGCTGTTTCTAGTCACGCGCACTACGTTTTCCTTAGCCCAAAGCTTGGTCGAGAGCTTGCGCAACGACACCGTGGCCGACCCCGAACGCAGTATTGCGGCCGTGATATCGCACGAGTGCATGTCTTACCGGGCGGCCGTGCAGTTGGCTTTCCAGCGCATCGAGCAGAACGAGGTAGTGAGTAGCTGGAGCGACGCACTAAGCAGCGGCGTGATGCCCCGCAACTACATGGACCACATTCAGATTCCGCAGCACGGCCTGCTTACCGACCGCCAGACGCTGCGCTTCAGCCGCGACCCGCAGCAGGTGCTGCAAAATATCTGGAGCATTGGCGGCGAGCGGGGCTGGTACAAGGTAGACTGGCTCTGGCGCGTACGCGGCCTCATGGACAAAGTGGTAGGCGGCGTAGGTCTGCGCCGGGGCCGCCGCTCTCCCACCCAGCTACGCGCCGGCGACCCGCTCGACTTCTGGCGCGTGCTCGTAGCCGACCGCGCCAGCCGCCGCCTATTGCTTTACGCCGAAATGAAACTCCCCGGCGAAGCCTGGCTCCAGTTTCGCATCCTGCCCAACGACGATGGCACGCACACCTTGGAGCAACTGGCTTCTTTCCGGCCCCGTGGTTTGGCCGGGCGCTTATACTGGTATTCGTTGGTGCCGTTTCATTTCGTCATCTTCAAAGGCATGATCGAAAACATCGTGCATTACGACACTGCCGCTCCGCGACTAGCGAACCTCTCACAAGCCCATTAGCGCCGGTGACTAAACACGCAAGAAACTAGCTTCCACTTAGGCCTACGGTGATAAAGGCTTCGCAACAGAAAGGGGCACCAGCGTCCGCTGATGCCCCTTTCTGTATGCTACTCGAATACTACCCAGCTTCGCTAGGAGTAACAGTGCTTAGATAGAATTCAAGAACGTGAGCAATGCCTCTCGGTCGTTGCTACTCAGCTCGCGGAATTTCTTTCTAGACTCTCTGGCTTCACCATCGTGCCACATAATGGCTTCTGTCACGTTGCGGGCCCGGCCGTCGTGAAGCAAGTTGGTGTGTCCGTTTACTGCTTGCTGGAGGCTCAAGCCCCAGAGGGGAGCCGTGCGCCACTCGCTGCCAATGGCCCGGTAGTCGGGGCGGCCATCAGCCAATCCGGGGCCCATATCGTGCAGGAGTAAGTCGGTGAAGGGAGCGATGATCTGGTTGGATACCTCCGGCCGGCCAGGCAGGCTACCGGTCCGCATCACGGGCACGTGGCAGCTATTGCACTCTGCTTTCACGAAGAGAGAAGCGCCTAGCTGAGCCTGTGGGCTGGAATTGTTACGGAAGGCGGGTACGCCCATCGTCTGGGTGAAAACCGTCAACTCTCTCAGTTCCTGCTCACTCATGTTCAACGGCCCCGTTATCTGGGTCTCGCCTGGCTCGATGGGGAATACCGGCGTAGTAATGCCCATGTCGCCATTGGAGGCGCCGGCGTTCTGCTGGCGCAGGCTCGGCTGGTTGGCTTTCCAGCCAAAACGGCCCATGCGCCACATGCCCATCTCGGCATCCCATACCCGGTTCGTCCGGCCCGAAACCCCATTCTTGGTGTTGTTGCGGGCGAAGGCCTCAATGGTTTCTTCGGGTACGGCCTCTAGCAAGCCAAGGCCAGTCACCTGCGAGCCCGTGCGCGGCGATACCAACGTGTTGGAAGGCAAGTCCCGAGTGGTTTTCACGAATGTGTAAGTGGGCTTGCGCAGGCTGTAAGGGGTGCCGTCTTTAAGAGTTCCGCTTTCCTCGGTGTATGTCACCTTGAAATTGCCTTCGTCGCTGGCGCCACGCGTTTCGTCCTGGGCATCCACTCCGGGCACTACTTTCAGCGGCTGAATCTGGTCGCCAAAGCCGGGTACCGGCACCGGGGCCTCTCCCACTGGCCCTGGCAGACTCACGCGGAACAACAGCTGGGGAGTCAGAATACCCGTTGTGGCGTTTATACGCGGCGCAGCGGCCCGGCCACCGCCTATGTGGCAGCTTTCGCATCGGACATTGTTCCACAGCGGAGCCACTTCCTGTAGAGCAAACGTACGCTGGAACACGGCTTTGCCCGCAATGTGCTCGGTCAGGGCCGCGCCGCTCAGGTTGGCTGCTGGCTGAATGAGAGCTAAATTGCTGAAATCCTGGGTTGTGGTTGCGCCACCGGCCGCCGTGAAGTTGGCAAATGCTTGGGCCCAATCAATTTCGTCGGCATCGCCTTCCTTGTCTTGTTTGCCATCGGCGGTGCTAGCTGCTGTGTCGGTTCGGGGAGCTTCGAGTTCTGTATCGCAGGAAGACACAAAGCCTGCGAGTACAAAGCAAGCAGCCAGCTTGCCAAGGGTAAAGGTTTTTTTCATACGTGAGAGTCTAGGCTTTAGCCAGGTGTAGGGAGAGATCTTAACGGGGAGTAGAAAATTTTATGAATATTAATATATGATAGTTCTCGCCACAAGCTCAACCATAATGTTAATATGTATAATGTCGTGCTTAAGTTATACTTATTTAGCTTCATTTGTATAATACACGCCTATTAGTCAACCACATAACAATTAATAAGTAAACATTAGCGCTTGTAAAATAATCTTTCTAAAATTTTAGGAATATTTATATAAGTCTTTTGCTCAACTATAGTGGTAGCTAGCTTTACTATACTTCGTGGGAGCAGCGGCCTTAGCGGGGGCGGCAACCGCGTGGCACCGCTTTGTTTGCTAACGTATCTTGGCAGCATCAGCCAGTCTTATGGCGGCAGAATTCAACTCTCGCTCCATCTCAATGAAAGCACTCTTACTCTCCGCGCTACTCAGCGGCCTAGCATTGTTGCCAGCCTACGCGCAAACCTTCCAATGGAACCAACAGGCAGGCGGCACAGCTGCCGACGAAGGCCGTGGTGTAGCCGTCGATGCGCAGGGCAACGCCTATGTGGCGGGTTTGTTTCGGGGCACGGCCACCTTTGGGCCAGTTGGCATGGGCCAGGTTACGCTCAGCAGCACGCCACCCGCTTCGGGCACCTTGCCTTCTGCCGATGTATTTCTGGCTAAGTATGCTCCCTCGGGCGCCCTGCTGTGGGCTCGGCGCGGCGGTGGCGCCGGCAACGAGGAAGCTGGTGGCGTAGCCCTCGATCCGCAGGGCGGAGCTTACGTCATTGGTTCTTTTTCAGGTACTGCCACCTTCGAAACGGGCGGACCAAGCACTATGCCGGTGCTCACGAGTGCTGGTGCCGACGATATTTTCTTGGTGAAGTACGACCTTGCCGGCAGCCTGCTGTGGAGTTTGCGCATTGGCAGTGCCAGCACGTCGGCCGAAAGCGGCTATGCCGTGGCTACCGACTCGGTGGGCAACGCCTATATCACCGGCGAGTTTCGGGATACACCTACTATTGGCGGCGGTACGGCCACTATTACCAGCGCCGGCAACACCGATGTATTCATTGCCAAGTACAGCTCAGCTGGCGCCTTGCTATGGGCTCGCCGTGGTGGAGCAGCGGAGTCCGATGCGGGCCGGGCTATTGCAGTGGACCGAACCGGCGCGTGCATTGTGACTGGCTCGTTTCGGGAGGTGGCTACGTTTGAGGGCGCTGCGGGCAGCCAGCCCCTCACTATCCGGGCCGGCTCTACCTCAGCCGACGTGTTTGTGGTGAAATACGATGCCAACGGCACGCCGCTCTGGGGCCGCGTTGGTTACGGGCCCGGCTTAAAAATTGGGCGCGGCATCTGCACCGACCAGCGCAAGGACATCTACCTGATGACCTACTTCAACGACGCCCTAACGCTCACTAGCACGCCTACCGACTCTGTGCAGTTAACGACGAGTACCAACAACCGCGATGTGGTAGTAGTGAAGTACTCAGCCCAGGGCACCATTCAGTGGACGCGGCCAGCGGGTGGTCCGGGACTCGACACTGGCATCAACATCGCGGCCGACAACCAGAACAACGTGTACGCGCTCAGCTATTTTCAGCAAACCATCAGCTTCCCGGCTGGCATTCCGGGCGGGATGGCTCAAACGGCAACGTCGGCCGGCTCTTCTGATGCGGTAGTGGCATCTTACTCGGCGGCTGGGGCCTTGCGCTGGGTGCGGCGCATGGGAGGTCCTGGCGAGGACCTAGGATATAGTGTAGCACCCGACAACGCCGGCAACCTGCTCCTGACGGGCTATTTCATAGGTGGGCCTTTCACTGCCAATGGTAGCTTACCGCTGTTTACGCAGCCCAGTACCGTTCGCGACATTTTCGTGGCCCGGCTCCAAAACATCATCACCAGCACCAGTAGCGCCCGGCTAGCCGCCGACCTGAGTGCCTGGCCCAACCCCACCACCGATGTGCTCCAACTGCGTCTGGCTTCGCGCCGGCCGGCCACTGCTACCTTGCTCGATGCCCTGGGCCGGACGTTGCGCACGGTACCGCTCACTTCCGAAGGAAGCACCCAACGCGCCGAAGTGCACCTGACCAACCAGCCAGCCGGGCTCTACCTGGTACGCATCGATAGCGAAGGGGCTTCTGCCACGGTGCGCGTGACCAAACAGTAACTTGCTTGTCTCACTGGCGGAGTGAATTGCTGCACTGTGATGCAGGAGCTATTTCTTCTGGCCCGTCGCTGGCTTGGTTGGCGGCAGGCCGTATTTTGCGCCTATCTTTCCTATCTCTCGCCCACTCTTCTTCCGCTTCTTAGTTATGCGTAAACTCTACACCCTGCTGCTGGCTCTGCTGCTGCCTCTATGTGCGGCCCGTGCCAACAACCTCTCGATTTCCAACGTCCGGGTGGTACCCAACGCCACTGGCGGCACGGCCGACATTGTTTTCGACCTTCAGTGGGACAACTCTTGGCGCGATGGCACCAACTGGGATGCCGCCTGGGTGTTTGTGAAGTACCGGGCCGTGGGTTCCAACAACGGCTGGAGCCATGCTACTCTAGGCTTCAACCGTCCCCAAACGCCTGCCAATGCCGCCTGGAGCGACACCAGCGACGGCACGGGCGTGCTGCTGCACCGGGCCAGCACGGGCAGCGGAACGTTTACGATTACGGGGGCCCGCATCACGTGGTATGCTTCCAACCAAGGCATCTCCCTGAATGCTGGCACCAACTATGAGGTGAAGGTTTTCGGGACGGAGATGGTTTATATTCCCGAAGGCGCCTTCAACCTGAATACTGCCAGCCAAGCTGCTTTAGCCAACGAATTTCAGAGCGTGAATGGCTCTCTGAGTCAGATTACCAGTGAGGCCGCGCTGCCAGCCGGGGCCGTTCGGTGGGTGAACGAAACTGGCGGCGGGGGCAGCGGCAACGAAGTGACAGTGGGCGGCACGTCTTACGCCGGCTCGGCGGCGCTGCCTGTCACGTATCCCAAAGGCTTCGGGGCGCACTATTGCATGAAATACGAAGTGAGCCAGGGCCAGTACACCGACTTTCTGAACTGCCTCTCCCGCGCCCAGCAAAACCAGCGCGTAGCCACCAATATCACCGGCGACAGTCCGGCCAGCAGCAACGTATACGTGATGGCTAATGTGGCTACTGCGGCCGCGGCTGAGCGCAACACTATTACGTGCCCAACCAGCGGCATGGGCACCACGCAGCCCGTGGTGTTCAGCTGCGCCCGCCCCGACCGCGCCGCCAACTCCCTGATCTGGGCCGATGGGGCAGCCTATCTTGATTGGGCTGGCCTTGCTCCTATGACGGAATTGCAGTACGAGAAAATCTGCCGGGGTCCAGAAGCCGCTACGCCGGGCGAGTATGCCTGGGGAACCACGCGCATCACGGCGGCGCGCAATATTGTGGGAACTGAAGACGGCACGGAAACCACCGATGCTACAGCCAACTGCGTGTTCAGCAATGTTGCGTTTACGGGTGGTGATGGTGGTACGGGCCCCTTGCGTTGCGGCGTATTTGCGCGGGCCAACACCACCCGCGAGCAAAGCGGCGCCACCTACTACGGCGTGATGGAGATGAGCGCCAACTGCTGGGAGCGCTGCGTGACCATAGCCGCCCAAGATGGCGGGCAGAACACCAACATCGACCAGTTCAACGGCCGCCCCGGCGACGGTGCGTTAGCGGCCAACGGCGACCATAACCAAGTGGGCTGGCCCAACAGCACCGACGTGCTAGGCTCCAACTTCCGGGGCGGCAACTGGAGCCGGCCCGATACCTGGGCCGCCGTGTCCGATCGGCTTTATGGGGGCAACGCCATCAGTAGCCGGACGGGCCACCGCTCCATTCGGGGAGTGCGTACTTTTGGTGCCCTGGGAACTCCAAGCGCCCCTACTGGCTCGGGCACGGGCTTCAGCAACACGAAGTTCTGGGGTGGCGCCTACGATGGCTACGCCAGCTCGACGCCAGTACGGGTGCTGGCCGTGCGCAATGCCTGCGCTAGCTGCGCCCAGGCAACTGCCACCGTGCTGCCCCAACCTGTGAGTGAAGCGGCCGTGCTACGCCTGAGCGGCCGTCCGGCCCTGCTCGACGCCACCCTCACCCTACGCGACGCGCTAGGGCGCCAAGTGCGCCAGTTCAAGCATCTGCGGGGGCTGGAACTGCCCTTTAGCCGCGCCGGCCTGGTACCGGGTATATATTTCTACGAAGTCCAGCAAGCCGGCGAAATGGTAGTCAACCCTGGCCGGGTGGTGGTGGAGTAATCCGCTTCCAAGAAGTGCAGGCACGAGCCGGCGGAGCAGCAACCAGCTGGCTCTGCCGGCTCGTAGCATTTAGCCCAACCGCCGCCACAGCCACAACAAGCCGCTGAACAGCAGGCTTAGCAACAGCATGGAGACTATAGGCGCATAGAACCGAAAGCCCGGCCGCTCCACCCGAATGTCGCCGGGCAACCGGCCGAACCAACTGAACCAGGAGCCGCCACCAAGCCAAAGCAACAGGCCTAGTATCGCCAGCGCCAATCCAAGCAGTACCAGAAGCTTACCAAGTTGAGGAGTCATAGTAGATGTAGTTACAAGCTACTCTTCTTCGTACGTGCCTCATGGCAGCATGGCAACAACAGTTGAGCATCAATTAAATACTGCTGAAGAGTTTCAGCAGCGAGTGTGGCATTGCACGGCAACTCACCGGGCGCTACCCCTGCCCAAACACCGGCTCTACTCGTCCTTCTGGGGTCACTTGCAATGCCGCTTCGTACCGCGCGCCGGTCCGCGACGACACGAAACCGCGGATAACGCCCGTTTTGCCTTTGCGCAGCAGTTGGTTCATCTGGGCGTCGGTTAGGGTTTTGCCGCCCCATTCGAAAGGCACCCGGAACTGGCAGTCTTCGCGGAAGCGGGAGCAGCCCCAGGCCGTTTTACCGCGTAGCATCTGGCCCAGCCGGCACACTGGGCACGGAATCTGGCCGGGGTCGGAGGGCGTGGTCGGCTTACTTTCGGCGGCCCGGGCCAGTTCCAGGGTGCGCTGCGGCGTGAGGAGAATGGCGGCGTCGAATTTCTCGCCAGCATCCGTCAGGAAGCCTTTCATGACCTGAGTGCGGCCTTTTTTCAGCAAATCACCTACTTGCTTGTCAGTAAGCTTTTTGCCTTCGAATTCTGTGGGCAGCCGGAACTGGCAGTTCTCGCGGAACCGGGAGCAGCCAAAAGCCGACTTGCCGCGCAGTACGTGGCCCCCACCGCACACCGGGCACGGCCCAAGCGCCCCTGGCACGGCGGGCGTGGCGGCTACTTTTGGCGTACTGGCTTTGGTAGCGGCGCTGGCTTTCTGGCCCGTAAGGTCGGCCAGTTCGGGCTTGAAGACGCTGATGCCGCGGCCGGAGCCATCCTGCTTCACTTCTTGCACCATTTCCTGCACCAGGCCTTTCAACTCGCCCAGAAACTGATCGGCGGCGAGCTGCCCGCCTTCAATCTGGCGTAGTTTCCGCTCCCACTGCCCGGTTAGCTCCGCCGATTTGAGCGTGGGGTTGCGGATGAGGCCAATCAGCTCTACACCGGTGGCGGTGGGTACTATCTTCTTTTTGTCGCGCCGGATGTAGCCGCGCTTGAACAGCGTTTCGATGATGGCGGCGCGCGTGGAAGGCCGCCCAATGCCATTTTCCTTCATGGCCTGGCGCAGTTCCTCGTCATCGACGTTGCGGCCGGCAGTTTCCATGCCCCGCAGCAGCATGGCCTCCGAGTACTCGCGCGGCGGCTGGGTCATCTTGGCGTCGAGCCGGGGCTTGTGCGGGCCGCTTTCATCCTTCACGAAGGCTGGCAGCACAGTGTTTACCACGTCATCATCCTCGGTGTTTGTGGCTCGTTTTTCGTTGTTCGCTGGAGTCTGCGTGGCAGGGTCGCCGTACACGACGCGCCAACCGGGATTGAGGATTTGGCGGCCCCGCACGCGGAAGACACGGCCGGCGGCTTCGGCCGTTACGGTCGTATTCGAGACTTCGCAGTCGGGATAGAAGGCGGCCAGAAAGCGGCGCACGATGATGTCGTACACGCTTTGCTCGTAGTTGCCTAGCCCGCTGGACGTGGCGCCGGTCGGGATGATGGCGTGGTGGTCGGTGACTTTATTGTTGTTGAAAACCTTGGTGCTCTTGCGAATCTTGGCCGCTAGCAGCGGCGCCGTGAGGCCCGCGTAAGCCGTTAATCCTTGCAGAATGCCGGGAATCTTCGGGTACTGGTCGTCGGGCAAAAAGGTAGTGTCGACGCGCGGATAGCTCACCACTTTCTTCTCGTAGAGGCTCTGCACGGTTTTGAGCGTGTCTTCGGCGGAGAGGCCGAGCTGGTTGTTGCACTGCACCTGCAAGGAGGTCAGGTCGAACAGCGCGGGCGGCGTTTCGAGGCCCTTCTTGATTTCGACGTTGGTGACCGTGAGCAGCACGTCTTTCACGGCGGCCATTGCGGCGTCGGCTTCTTCCTGCGTTACAAAGTAGCCACGGGCTTTGAGGCGGGCTTTTTCGTCGGGCTCATCATCGTCGGCCTTGTCTTTTTTGGGCGGGGCCACGTGACTGAACATGGTGCCGCGGTATTCGGTGCGCAGCACCCAGTACGGCTCGGGCCGGAAGTTCTGAATTTCGTGGTACCGATCAACGAGCAGGGCCAAAGTCGGCGTCTGCACCCGCCCAATGCTAAGCACCTGGCGCTGGCCGGGCGCGTACTTGAGCGTGAACAAGCGCGTAGCATTCAAGCCCAGCAGCCAGTCGCCCACGGCGCGGCTTTTGCCGGCCTGGTAGAGCGAATCGAATTCCGCGCCGTCGCGCAGGTTCTGAAAACCCTGCCGAATGGCCTCCTCGGTGAGCGAAGAAATCCAGAGGCGCTTGAAAGGCTTGCGGTACTTGGCTTCCAGCAGCACCCAGCGCTGAATCACCTCCCCTTCCTGCCCAGCGTCGCCGCAGTTTATCACTTCCTCGGCGGTGGCGAGCAGGTTTTTGATGACGTTGAATTGCCGCACCACGCCATCGTCGCGGCGCATGAGCTTGATGCCGAAGTTGTCAGGCAGCATGGGCAGGTCGTGGATGCTCCAGCGTTTCCACTCGGGGCGGTAGTCTTCGGGCTCACGCAGCTGGCAGAAGTGCCCAAACGTCCAGGTTACTTGGTAGCCGTTGCCCTCAAAATAGCCATCCATTTTACGGTTGGCGCCCAGCACCTGGGCTATTTCGCGGGCCACGCTGGGCTTTTCGGCAATGCAGACTTTCAAAACGACTGATTCTCGCTGATGGGAAGGATGACGCTGACGAGTTGGCCAGCGAGGAATCAACAAAGATAACGGCGGAAAAGGTCGCCCGTAGCGGACCGAGCGCAACCTTGAACAGAGTCTCATCAACGAACCAGCACGCCCCGCAAGGAGTTGTGCTGGTTTGCTGCTTCACGAGTAAAACGCAGTTGATAGGCGCCACTTGCTAAAGCCTTCAAGGCCAGCCTATTCGTAGCTGCTAGGTAGTGGTTTTCTTACTCGATGGCGAGGCGGAGCAGGTAGTTGCCGCACGCGGACGTTTCGGGAAACAATGGTAGCCTGTTCTATGTCTTGCCTCGATAACGGCCTGGCGCTTCCTCAAGCACGTGGAACTACAATGGATAAGCGGTGACTGAGGTGCTGCTGCTCCTCGCAGCAGTCTAGATTCAAAAAGAGAAAAACACAAGCGCAACACTTCCTGCTGAACGATATGAATACAAAAATGCTCAAACGCAGCAGTAAAGCCGAAAAGTTGGTTAAAACATACGTTAGAAGCATATTCTAAGTGAATGCCCAAAATATGCACTCCAAAAATTCACAATTGATAAGGTTAACTTGAGCCCTTTCTATACTTTTAAATTGGAAAGTAAGCATTAGAGTACAATTTGTAGAAAAAGTGTTTCTACCTGCCACGTTTCATCTTGCCTCTCGTTTCTTCACACCATTTCACCTGTCATAGTTTATGAAGTACAATTCTTTACTCGCTCTCTTTTTGACATTGTTCTTGGCGTCCGAGGTGGCACAGAGCCAAAACGTAGCCTTTCCTGCCGGTTCGGGCGTCGTAAACGTGAAAGCTGCCCCGTACAACGCCGTAGGCAACGGCGTAGCCGATGACACGCAGGCGTTGCAACGTGCCATCACCGAAAATTTGGGCCGTACCATCTACCTGCCGGCCGGCACGTATTTGGTGAGCAACCGACTGGAGGCTAAGAGCACAGACGGCAAATGGAACTGCGGCCTGCGGCTGCAAGGGCAAGGCCAGAACGGCACGACCATCAAACTCAAGGACAACGCAGCTGGTTACGGTACGGCCGGCACGCCCAAAGCTGTGGTGTACACGGCTTCTTCCTTGTTTGTGGAGCAACCCTACGGTGGCGGTAAAGATTACCCCGGCTTGGGCGAGGGCAATGAGGCTTTCAGCAACTACGTCCAGAACTTGACCATTGATACGGGCACTGGTAACGCTGGCGCCGTGGGCCTCGACTATCTGGCCAACAACGTGGGGGCCGTGCGCAACGTCACCATCAAGGGCAGCGGCGTGACGGGCCTGAGTTTGCTGCGCAAGTGGCCCGGTCCCTGCCTAGTCAAAAACGTTACGATTCAAGGCTTTGAATACGGCATTCAAGCCGACCACTTCCAATACAGCATTACGCTGGAGCACCTCACGCTCAGCGGCCAAACCCGGGGCGGCATTCGCAACCTCGATAACTCCCTCTTCATCCGGGACCTGCGCAGCACCAATACGGTGCCGGCTTTGCTCAACGACGGCAGCAACAACTGCTTCGTGGTGCTGATTGATGGCACGTTGCAAGGAGGCGCGGCGGGCGTCAGTGCCATCACCAACACGGGCAAGCTGCTGGTGCGCAACGTGACCAGCACTGGGTACCGCTCGGCTATCACCAACGGGGGTACCATGGTGACGGGCACTACCATGAGCGAATACAGCAGCGAGCCCGCACGCACGCTGTTTACGGGGGGCTCTGGCAAGTCGCTGAACCTGCCGGTGCAGGAAACACCCGAGTTCGACGAAACTAATCTGGCCAACTGGGCCAACGTGGTAGACTTCGGCGCCAACCTTGGTTTCGATAACTGGAACGACGACTTCGACGCCGTGCAGGCCGCCCTCAACTCGGGCAAGTCGGTGGTCTACCTGCCCGCCGGACGCTGCTTTATTTCGAATACGCTGGTTGTGCCACCCACCGTGCGTAAGATCATCGGCTTCGGCACCACGCTCGCTCCTACCTGGCAGGCTTTCCCCGACGCTAACAACCCCAAGGCCATGTTCCGGGTGCAGGGTGCTGCGGCCAACGCCGTCATCTTCGAAGGCTTTAGCATTGACAAGCTGCACTCGGGCTCACCGCAGCCGGGCCTGGTGGGCTGGGAAAATGCTTCTACGCGGGCCTTGTTGCTCAAAGACATCGGCGTGGGCGAAAGCAAGTACGCCTACCGCAGCCTCCCGAATGCCGGCCCGTTGTTCCTGGAAAATACGGTGGCCGGGCAGTGGTACTTTGGCGCAGGCCAGCAAGTGTGGGCCCGCCAGTACAACGCTGAAGGCGGAGCGCAGAAAATCATCAACGACGGCGCCCAACTCTGGATTCTGGGCCTCAAAACCGAAGGCGGCAACACGGTAATCGAAACCCGCGCCAACGGTAAAACTGAGCTGCTCGGCGGGTTGCTCTACCCTGCCAGCAACGTAAACGGCGCCGACGTGGCCTTCACGGCGGCAAACGCCGAGATGTCGCTCAGCTTTGCTACGGTGGCGTATTCCAACGACGCCGACTATACAACGCACATTCGTGAAACGCGCACGGGCCCCGCCCAAAGCCTAGGGCGCGGCCAACTCACCGGGCGCGGCCTCGGCGTGGTAGTGCCACTCTACAGCAGCGGTGCGGCAGCTCCGCTGGCCAACGCGAATCCGCAACAGGACGCCCAAGCCTGGGACGTGTACCCCAACCCGGCCACTGGCGAGGTGCAGGTGCGCGGCACGGGCCCACTCACGGAAATAACGCTCTGCAACAGCCTGGGCCAAGTGGTACGCCGCTTCGCCCCCACTACTACCGGCCGCCTGAGCCTGCGCGGACTTTCGGCGGGTGTGTACCTGCTCCGCGCCGTGCGCGAGGACCAACCAATCAGTCGCACACTCATCATTCAGTAGATTTTAGCCCCTTTCCCTCACCTAACCACCGTATTATGTATTTACTGAAACTCTTAAAGTCTCCGGTTCATTCGCAGCCCGGTTGCTTAGCGCCGGCTTCTGGCCACCGAACATTGACTACTCTCTCTACTCTCTGGGCTGCCCTACTGCTGTTGTGCTGGCTACCGGCCCTGCCTAGCTGGGCTCAGACGGTAGTGTTTCCGGCTGGTTCGGGCGTCGTTGACGTAAAAGCCCGTTACGGGGCCAAAGGCGACGGTGTAACCGACGATACGCAAGCCTTGCAGCGCGCCATCAGCGACAACCTGGGACGCACGATTTACTTGCCGGCTGGCACGTATTTGGTGAGCAACCGCCTAGAGGCCAAAAGCAACGATGGCAAGTGGAACCGGGGCCTGAAGCTCATAGGCCAGAGCCAGGCAAGCACCATCATCAAACTTCGCGACGGCGCGAGCGGCTATGGCGCGGCGGCCACGCCCAAAGCACTGGTATACACGGCCTCGTCGCTGTACGTGGAGCAGCCTTACGGCGGGGGCCGCGACTACCCTGGCTTAGGTGAAGGCAACGAAGCGTTTGACAATTACATTCAGCACCTAACCATTGACACGGGCACGGGTAACAGCGGCGCCATTGGCCTCGACTACCTGGCCAACAACACCGGGGCCGTGCGCAACGTGACCATCAAGGGTAGCGGCGTAACGGGCCTGAGTTTGCTGCGCAAATGGCCCGGCCCGTGCCTGGTGAAGAACGTCACGATTCAAGGCTTCGAGTACGGCATCCAGGCCGACCATTTCCAGTACAGCATTACGCTGGAGCACCTCACGCTCAGCGGCCAAACCCGGGCTGGCATCAATAACATTGCCAACGCCCTGTTCATTCGCGACCTACGCAGCACCAACTCGGTGCCTGCCGTGCTCAACACTATGAACACCCACGGTTTGGTGACTCTCTTGGATGCCAACCTCCAAGGGGGTAACGGTGGTGTCAGCGCCATTGAGAACAAAGGCCATCTTTTCGCTCGCAACATCACTACCAGCGGCTACCGCTCGGCCATTGCCCACAACGACGCCGTGGTGCCCGGCAGCACCGCAGCGGAATACACTTCGGAAGCAGTGAAAACTACCTTCGCTGGCTCCGGTAAGTCGCTCAACCTACCCGTACAGGAAACACCCGAGTACGATGAAGCCGACCTCGCCAACTGGGCCAACGTGCTCGATTACGGCGCTAACAGCGACTTCGACAACTGGAACGACGACTACGACGCCATCCAGCGAGCAGTTAACTCAGGCAAGTCGGTCGTTTACTTACCGGCTGGTCGCTACTTCGTATCGGGCACCATCGTGGTGCCTCCCACAGTGCGTAAGATTATTGGCTTCGGCCCGACGCTAGCGCCCACCTGGGCGGCCTTCCCGGATGCTAGTAATCCACGGGCCATGTTCCGGGTAGAAGGCAACTCCGCTAACCCCATCATTTTCGAGGGCTTATTCATCGATAAGCTACATTCCGGCTCTCCACAGCCGGGTCTTATCGGATGGGAAAATGCCACCTCCCGGCCTATGGTGCTGAAAGATCTGGGAATAGGTGAAAACAAATATGCTTACCGCAGCTTGTCCGGCGCCGGGCCGCTATTCGTCGAGAACGTGGCGGCCAGCCCGTGGTACTTTGGGCCGGGGCAGCAAGTGTGGGCTCGCCAGTTCAACACAGAAGGCGGCACTACGCGTATCACCAATGATGGGGGGCAGCTCTGGATTCTGGGTCTTAAAACCGAAGGCGGCGCCACGGTCATCGACAGTAAAAACAACGCTCGTACCGAGCTGCTCGGCGGCCTGCTCTACCCATCGGGCCCGGTCAACGGCGCCGACGTAGCCTTTCGCTCCTCCGATTCGCAGATCTCGCTCATCTTCGCCACCACGGCTTACAGCGACGCCGCCGACTACCAAACATTGGTGAGTGAAACGCGCGGCGGCACAACGCAAAACCTGGGTCGGAACCAAGTGACGGGCCGCGGCATCGGCCGCGTAGTCCCGCTTTATTCGAGCGGCAGCGGCACTGGCCCCGCCAACCTGCGCACCCCGGAAAATCCGTCGGGCGTGGTGGCGGGGCTGGACTACCGCTACTTCCAGGGCGCGTGGGAGCGGCTGCCCGACTTCAACGTGCTCACGCCGGCCAAGACGGGTACTGTCGGGGGCTTTGATTTCGCCCCGCGCACGCAAAACGACGACTTTGGCTTCCGCTACACTGGCTACGTAGACGTGCCCGCCGACGGCGAGTACACCTTCTCCACGTCTTCCGACGACGGCTCGCGCCTGTATATCGGCGAACAGCTTGTGGTCGACAACGACGGTCTGCACGGCATGGAAGAGCGCTCGGGCACTATTGGCCTCAAAAAAGGCAAGCACGCTCTTACCGTTACCTTCTTCGAGCGCGGCGGCGGCGAAGGACTGGTGGTATCCTACGCTGGTCCGGGCCTGGGCAAGCAAGCCATTCCGGCCTCGGCGCTGTTCCGCACTGGCGCCACTACCGGCGCATCTGCTGGTCCGGTGGCCGACGGCCTTTACACACTCGAACCCAAGTGCGCACCCGGTACGCGCCTCGACGTGAGCGGGGCGAATACGGCCAACGGTACCAACGTAGCTATCTGGACCGAGAACGGCAACAACGCCCAGAAGTGGAACGTGGTGCGCCAGCCCGACGGCTCCTACCGCCTCAGCTCCGCGCTGGACGGCAACAAGGTGCTCGACGTGAACGGCGTGAGCAAGGACAACGGCGCCAACGTGCACCTCTGGGACTGGGTAGGCCAGGCCAACCAGCGCTGGAATATCACCGACGCGGGCAACGGTTACTACGAGTTGGAGCCGGCGCACGCCCCGGGCCAGCGCCTGGACGTGAGCGGCTCCAGCAGCCAGGCCGGCGCCAACGTGCATAGCTGGCAGAGCTTCCACAACGACGCCCAGAAATGGCTGTTCCGAACGGCAACTGCTAACCGCAGCGCCAACCCAACAGCTAGTCAGACGGCCGCAGCTACGCCGCTGGCCAGCACCAACTCGGCCCTGGCTAAGCCCGCGTCCGTATTCCCCAACCCCCTCACAGAAGGTATTGGTACGATCCGCTACGAGCTGAGCAGCGACCAACCGGTCGGCTATGCTGTGTACGACGTGACAGGCCGGGTAGTGAAGGTGTCGGACTATAAGAAGAAGCCCGCTGGGGTACACCAGCAGGAACTGAATTTGAGCGGCCTCGCCCCGGGTCAGTACATCGTGCACCTGACGGTGGGTAGCAAGACCACCAACCACCGAGTAGTGCGCTAACCGCGCTGTGGTAGATCAGCTTTCTTGAGGTTGCAACCCTCAAGTCCGCAAGAGGCTCGGCGGCTTACTCTCTGTAGTATGGCCGCCGAGCTTTTTTGGGCCTACATAGCCGCAACCAGCACCTCAGCGGTTGCCCCACCAGCGGCTGTTATGCCGAATCCCTTGCTTGACGTACTTTCCTCCATGTACCGCTTTTATCCTTACTCATGCCCCCATCTTCTACCCTTTTGCGCTCCTGGCTGCTGGTTATCTTACTGACGGTCTTGCGGCCTGCTCTGCCTAGCTCGGCGCAGACGCTGCCGCTGCCCGACTCTCTTTCGCCGTACAACGTGAAGGCGAACTACGGAGCCAGAGGCGACGGCGTGACCGACGACACCAACGCCATCCAGGCCGCACTCGACGCCGACCGCCCCGATCCGAACGGCGACTACTACGGGCTGCCCAAGTTTATCTACTTCCCGCCTGGCACCTACCTCATCAGCCGTACCCTATCTTGGCACGGCTCGACGATGACGTTGCAAGGCAGCGGGCAGGGCGCTACCGTTATCAAGCTGCGGAACAACGCGACGGGTTTCGACAGCACCGACCCGAACGCGGCCAAACCCATGATTCAGTCGCCGGCGGGCAACATGAGCTTCCACCAGAACGTGCGGGACCTGACCCTGGACGCCGGCGCGGGCAACCCTGGGGCCATCGGCCTCGACTACGTGGCCAACAACATGGGAACCGTGCGCAACGTGCGCATCCGCAGCGCGGACGGCCGGGGCCATGCCGGCTTGTCGATGCGGCGCTACGGCCCCGGCCCGTGCCTGATCAAAAACCTGGAGGTCATTGGCTTCGACTACGGCATTCGCGTCGAGCACCCCGAGTACGGCCCCACCTTTGAAAACATCATGCTCTCGGGCCAACGCGTGGCCGGCGTCGAGAACAAGGCTAACGTGCTCAACATCCGGCGGCTGACCAGTACCAATACAGTCCCGGCCGTGCGCAACACCCACGGCCTAGGCCACATCGTGCTGCTCGACAGCCGCCTGGAAGGTGGCACCAGTGCAGTTAGCGCTATCGAGAACCTGCAAGGCCAGCTCTTCGCTCGCAACGTCACCACGGTCGGTTACCGGTCGGCCATCCAAAACGGCACTACGGTGGTGCCCGGCCAGCAGGTGACTGAATATGTAAGCACTCCGGAGGGCATCCAGCAGCTGTTCGACAGCCCCAAGAAATCGTTGAACCTGCTCATTGAGGAAACGCCGGACTTTGAGGAGCCCAACCTAGCCAAATGGTCGCGCGTGGACTACCCCGTGGCCTGGCCCGGCGACATCCGCAACTGGGTTAGCAACTTCGAAGCCGCCCAAACCAACGGCAAAACCGTGCTCTACTTCTCGGCCGGCCAGCTCCGGGCCTACGGCACGCCCGTCTTCAAGGTGCCGGCCACCGTGCGCCGCGTCCGCGGCTTCGGCACGGCTATGACCGGCGCCAACGGCGCGTCGGACCTGACCTTAGAGGTCGAAGGTGGCAGCGAGCCGCTGATTATTGACGGCTTCAATTACGGGGTGAAGATTGTGCACAAGTCGCCGCGGCCGGTGGTCCTGAAGCACGGCGACTACCGCTACGTGGCCGAGCCCGGCGCGGGCAAGGTCTTCTTCGAGGATGTATACCTGCACGAGTTGCAACTCCTGCCCGGCCAGCAAGCCTGGGCCCGGCAGTTCAACACCGAAGGCGACCAACTACACATCACCAACAACGGCGGCCGCCTGTGGGTGCTCGGCGTCAAGACGGAAGGCAAGGGCACCGTCATCAAGACGACCAGCAACGGGTTTACCGAGCTGCTGGGGGGCTTGCTCTACCCAGCCACCAGCGGCCTGACGAACGAAAAGCCAGCCTTTATCAACGAAGAGGCCAACGTCTCACTCATCTACGCCACCAGCAACTACAGCGGCCCCACCGGCAACTACCCCGTGCACGTGCGCGAAACCCGCGGCGGTGTAACGCGCAATCTGGAATTGCCGGCCCTCACCCGCTTTATGCCCCTATATGTGGGCTACCGCCAGAGCAGCGGCCCCCTGGCCAGCACGGCTTCGGCCCTGGCCAAGCCCACTACCGTATTCCCCAACCCGCTAACAGCGGGCATCGGCACCATCCGTTGCGAGCTGAGCAGCGACCAGCCGGTCGGCTACACTGTGTACGACCTACTGGGCCGGGTAGTGAAGGTGGCGGACTGCAAAAAGAGGCCCGCTGGGGTGCATCAGCAGGAAATCAACCTGAGCGGCCTCGCTCCCGGCCAATACGTGCTGCGGCTGACTGTCGGTGCTACCATCACTACGCATCTGATACAGCGCTAACGGCGTCCCGGCTGCGGGCTAGTTTCCCGGCACCTCGTTCGAGCCGCTGGTTTGCCCCTTCTACCGGCAAGCCAGCGGCTTCTACGCCCGGAAGAAGCTTTGTATTCCCGCAAATAGCCACGGTACGCGCGTACTGAAAGCATTTCGGGACCGAGAAGCCCATAGTACGCACGTACCACAAGCATTTCGATACGTGGAAGCCCGTAGTACGCGCGTACCATAGGCATTTTGATACGTGGAAGCCCGTGGTACGCGCGTACCACGGGCATTTCGGGACGTGGAAGGCCATCGTACGCGCGTACCATGAGCATTTTAACGCGGAAAAGCCCGTGGTACGCGCGTACCACGGGCTTTTCAGTGCCAAAGGCGAGACCAGCAGATTATTCGTCGGTTTGCGCTGGCGAACAGCCGGTGAGTTATTGCCCCAGCAGAGGCTTGGGAGTCTTAGTTCCTGACTTTGCTACCAAGGCCCGGCTCAAGTCAAAAAACGCGGCGACGCGCTGGGGCTGCTCGTAGTGGGTGAGCAGCAGGGAGGCGTAGGCGCGGAAGAGCTGCTGGCAGGTGGCTTCGCGGCCGTCGTGGAGGTCGTCGCGCTGGGTGCCGGAGGCGGCGGTGGTGCCGGCGGCGAGTTGCAGCGCCTTATCGAGGGCGGCGTGCAGGGTACGGCCTTCGCGCCGAACGGCTGCCGGGATGGCGTCTTCCCGGGCGTCGAGGGCATCGAGAAAGGCTTTGAAGGCCGGGAGCACCTCCGTTTGAGAGCGGGTGGTAAGCCAGGCGCGGCCTTTGGGGAAGATGGCCAGCAGGTCCGCCGAGCCAGCGTCGTAGGTCGGGATGACGTTCTTGCGCTCCACCCGCTTCACGTAGGTTTTGAAGTCGAGCAGGGCCTGCGCGACGGTGGCGGTGGCCTCTTTGCCTCCGCCGGAAAGCTGCCCGGCGTGGTTGCTGGTGTAGGCGCTGAGGTCCGCCGCCAGGTCGGTGATGAGGCTGGCGTAGGTGGTAGCGGCTTCGGGGCTTTGGCGCAGGGCCTGAAGCGTGAAAGCCGCCATGTCGCCGAAGTCGGCGCGGTTGAGGCGCAGGTTGAGAAAGAAATTGTCGAACCGGGATTTGTACTTGGCCATTGGGTTGAACAAAGTAGAAAAGTGAATACAGCCGCCGCGCGTTTCGCGGTAGCTGAGCAATATAGAATATTGTTGATAAAAGCGAAGTGCCCCAGTTAGTGACAACGAAAGAACCAGACAGCTCCTTCCGTACCAAGGACGGTTGTGGTGCTTTCTGCTACTTGCTGCGGCATGGCGCGGCTACCAGAATACCGGTCCGAGGGTATAGGCCACTGCATAGCTATATTCCGACCAAGCTTGGCAGAAGCTGGGGCCCTAAGGAGGCATGCCAGCACTCGAAACGTTGCTAGCTTTGTAAGCTGACCAGCAGCGGCTACTCTTGGCTCGCCGCTCGCCTTCATCCTACAAGTACACCTCTATGATAGACAAGCTTGCCTGGATACACATCGAGAATGGCGCCATCCTGACGGCCCGCAGCCATAACCGCGCCCTCTACTACATGCCGGGCGGCAAGCGGGAAGCCGGCGAAACCGACCACGAAGCTCTGCGGCGCGAAATCAGCGAGGAGTTGAGCGTGGAACTGCTGCCAGAAACTGTGCAGTTCATGGGCGAGTTTGTGGCCCAAGCCGACGGTAAGCCGGAAGGCACGCAGGTACTGATGCGCTGCTACTCGGCCGATTATAGCGGCAGCTTAGCCCCAGCAGCGGAAATCGCAGAAATGCGCTGGCTCACCTACGCCGACCGGTCCCAAGTGTCGGCCGTGGCCCAACTCATCTTCGACGCGCTGCACCAACAAAGGCTGTTGAAGTAGCATTTGGCTCCGGTTAGGTTCCTAGGGTCTGTGAAAGGGCGTCATGCTTGATCTAGCGTCCGCTTGTCGAAGCATCTCTACCGTGTCGTAGAACGACCACAACGAAACACGCGAGATGCTTCGACTCCGCTCAGCATGACAACCGGGTTTTTTACTGTCCACACCACCTAACCAGCACCTAGCGTAAAAGCTTTCTATTGCCCGCTAGTTGCCTTCTTCGGCACCATGCGCACCGTGGCTACGCACCGAAACCCCAGCCAGCTCTGCGGCCCCTGGTACGGCTGCCGCGACTCCAGCGTGAGCCCCCGCACGGAAGTCTTGAACGAGCCGCCTTTCGCAACGCCCTTGGTAGCCGTCATTTCGGCCACGTTGCCGATGATCTGCTGCATACCGAAGCCGTTGGGCGGGCCAGCACTGATGGGTTGCAGTGGAAACTTCTCCTTGGCCGGCGCGCAATAAAACACCTGGTTGCTACCGGCCAAGTAATAGTTTTCACGCAGGTTGAATGGCAACTCGTAGGCCAGTTCCTCGGCCGGGTGCGGCAGGCGCTGCGCATCGAGGCAGGCAGTGAGGTCTTCGGCGTCGCTTAGCTTCTGGCCTTTGGGTTTGCGCGCGGGGCGAGTCTGCACCACCTCGAACGGGCGCGGCCCAGCGGGCAGATTGCCCGCGGCGGCCTGCTGCCACTCGGCTTCGGTGGGCAGGCGGTATTCCACGGTCACGTCGTAGTCGCGCAGTTCCGGGTGCTGCTTGCGAAACTCCGCGCCCCGGAAGTAGCTGCGGTTCACGGCGGCACTGCGCCAGCGGCAATACGCCAGTGCCTGCTCGTAGCGGATGCCCGTGGCGGGATAATACCGGTAGCCCGGCGCCCGGAAATAGGACTGCGGCGCCTCATCCGGCACCGGCACGGGCTGCCACACGGTGGAATCGGGTAGTTGGGCGCGGTATAACGTTTGGGCCGAGTCGCGCCGGATGAAGTGCAGGTATTCCAGCCAGTGAATGTTGGCTACTTCCGCCTCGTCCACGAAAAGGTTCTCCGCCACGCGCACCGTGCCGGGCGGCGCGGGCAGGGCCGGAGGTCCAGCTGCGGGACCTTTTTTCTGGGCCAATGAAGCTATGGGCAGCAGCCATATCACCCAAATTAGCAGTGCTTCTCCTCTCGCTATTCGCATACGTTGTTTCTCTGATTTCCCGCCAAGATTGAGGCATGTAGCGCGAAGCTCCAGCTTCGCGCATCGTCCGCGCCGTACTAACGATTGTCGTTCAATTTCAGCAACGATACGCGAAGCCGGAGCTTCGCGCTACTCATCTCTTCGATCAAATAAACCTGTTTTTGATGGTTGCCATGAAGGCCTCGCGGTACTTGGCGCTGATGGGAATACGCACTGGGGGCAGTAGAATGTGGTTCTCCTCGATGTTGTGAATAGCGTCTACGTTAACGATGTAGGACAGATGCACCCGCTGAAAACAAGCCGGCAGCAGGGCTTCCATCTCCTGCATCCGCTTATACACAATGATTTTCTCCGTGTCCGTCACCAGCACCACGTACGATTTGAGGCCCTCCACATAACGGATACTGTCGTAGCGCACCCGCACGATTTGCTTGCCGGATTTGATGAAGAAATAGTCGGCTTCTGCCTCTACTGGGGCGGCGCGGGCGGGCAGCGCCGCGGGGTGTAGGGCATCGGCGGCTTTGCCTACGGCTTGCAGAAAGCGCGGGAGCGTAATGGGTTTGAGCAGGTAGTCGACGGCAGCCGTTTCGTAGCTCTGCACGGCGTATTCGGAGTAGGCCGTGGTGAAGATGATTCGCTGCTCGCCGCGCACGGTGTGGGCCAGCTCCATGCCACTCATGCCGGGCAAGTTGATGTCGAGAAAGACCAGCTCCACGTGCCGCCCCTGAATCCAGGCCAGGGCCTCGCCCGCGTCGTAGCAGGCGTGCGCCAGCCGCAGGTAAGGCACCTGCGCCACGTAAGCCGTGAGCAGCTTCACAGCATTCGGCTCATCATCGACGATCAAGCAGTTGATTAGGCGAGGTGACAAGTGGTTAGGTGGTTTGAGGTGATTAGGTGACGAAGTAAGGTGGCTTAACAACTTACTCATTTGGTAGATCCTAGAGCCGCTGCGTAGCCCAGGGCTTCAGCCCTGGGACCCTGGGTCAGGTATTTAAAGGGGAATTTTGAGGCGGGCTACGAATTGGTTTTGCTCGGGCTGGGCGCTTAGCTCGAAGCGGGTGCCGTAGAGCAGGCGCAGCCGCTCGCGCAGGTTGCGCAGGCCGAAGCCGCCTTCGGTTTGGGTGGCTAATGGCACGGGTGGGAGTGTATTTACAGTTTCAAATGTGAGCCAGCCATCCACGTGAGTGAGGTGCAGCGTGGCCGAGTTGTGCACTTGGCGCTTGTCGAAGCTGTGTTTGAACAGGTTTTCTACCAGCGGAATGAGCAGCATGGGCGGCACGGGCACATCGGTAGTTACGGCCACTGTTAGGTCCACGCGCAGCTCGTGGCGGAAGCGGATTTCTTCCAGGGCAATGTAGTTGCGCAGAAAGGCTACCTCGGCGCTGAGTGGTACTTGTTCCTGGCGGCTCAGGTCCAGGAAATAGCGCATGAGGGCCGCTAGTTTCTCTACCAAGCTAGCCGTGCGCGGCGCTTCCAGGTAGGCTTCGTAGTAGATGTTGTTGAGCGTGTTGAACAGAAAGTGCGGCTGCACCTGGGCCTTGAGCAGGTTCATTTCGGCCTGTAGCTGCTTGTTTTCCAACTCCTCTTTCTGCTGCTGCAATACCAAACTGCGCAACGCCGCCCGCGCCAGCAGCCCAAATCCAAACGCGAAGCCCAGCGTCACGGCCACGTAGCCGATGTGCCCCCGGTCGCCGCTCAGGAAACTGCGGTGTGCCAGCGGGAAACTGGGCCGTACCACATCCGCCTCCACCCACGTCCGCCCCGCCCCCAGAAGCAGCAAGCACACCACGACTATGGCCCCGAATACTGGCCCCGAAACCCGCCGGTACAGCCACGGATGCAGGCCATAAGAGTAGCCGTAAATGGTAATCCCGTACGAGATAAAGGCCACCAGCGTGAAGGCAAACACGTAGCCCAGGTGGTCGATGCGCTGGGCCAAGTAGCCCACCACCATGCCATAAGCCAGCAGCCAGGCCGCCACCTGAAACAGCACGAAATTCAACCGCTTTGTCATGAGCCGACGGAGATTAATAGGTTCGGCAACCGTGCGCTTCAGTTACCGATGGCAAAGCTGGAGTTTACGCGCCACATCTCCCACATTCTTCAACCACTAGCCGGTTTTCTTCAACGCCTGGGCTCATAGGCGCTCAGGCAAGGGTTTAAAACCTAGCTGAACTGGTTGAATACCCATGGCAATAGCTGAGGCGCAACTTCTCTTTGGGCCACCCTCCGTCTAAGTAGGAGGCGCCCTTATGCGACGATTAGTCTTTGCTTTTCTAGTGCTGCTGAGCGCCCTGCCAGCCCGTAGTCAGGTGTTTATGCCGCCCGCCGAGAAGCGGCGCGTAGCCGCTACCCGCACCGAAGCTCCTGTAGTTATCGACGGGCAGCTCTCGGAAGCGGCCTGGAGCACTGCGGCCCCGGCCAGCCGCTTCGTGCAGCGCGACCCTAACCAAGGCGCGCCGGCAAACTTCGACACCGAAGTGCGTCTGCTCTACGATGCCCGCAACCTCTACCTGGCCGCCGTGTGCCGCGACACCATTGGCCGGCGCAACCTCCGGGCCCCGGACATGCGCCGCGACTTCACCCTGCTCGACCACGACTACCTGCTCCTGCTCATCGATGGCTTCCGCGACGAGCGCAACGCAATGGCATTTGCCATCAATCCCTACGGTGCCCAGCGCGACGTGTTGGTGTTCGATGACAAGCTGGCCGATGTGGAGTGGGACGGATTGTGGCAGGTGCGCACCCAGCGCAGCGACTCGGGCTGGGTGGCCGAAGTCGCCATTCCCTGGAAAACCCTGCGCTACGCCGCCAAGCCCGCCGACGGCGAATACACCTGGGGCCTGAACATGGGGCGGCTGCGGCGCGCTTCGTTCGAAAGCTCTTCCTGGGCGCCGGTGCCCCGGGCCCTCACTCCTGCCCGCATGGATTACGCTGGCCTGATTACCGGCCTCACTCCCCCACCGCCCGGCCTCAACGTGCGCGTGCAGCCCTACGCCCTGGTAGCCGCCGAGCAACGCGCCGACGGTTCCCGGCGCACCCGCTTGAAGACGGGCGGCGAGGCAAAGTGGGCTCTCACGCCCAAAACGGTGCTGGACCTGACCGTCAACACGGATTTTGCCCAGGCCGACGTGGACCGCAAAGTCAACAATCTGTCCCGCTTCTCGGTGTTCTTCCCCGAGCGACGCCAGTTCTTTCTGGAGAATGCCAGCCTGTTTTCACCGGGCCTGCTGCCCAAAGGTGGGAGCTTGCGCATTCTGCCTTTTTTCAGCCGGGCTATCGGCCTCAACAATGGTCAACCCCTGCCGCTAGACGGCGGCTTGCGGCTGGTGCACCGCTCCACGGAAAGCAACTTCGGGGGCTTGGCCGTGCGCCAGCGCGCCGCCAATGGTCAGCCGGCCAATATGTACTACGCTGGCCGCTACTCCCACAATATTGGGCGGCAGCACAACGTGGGCGGGCTCCTGACGGTGCGCCAACACATGGCGGGTACGGAGAGTGGCACGCCAGCCTACACCGCCGTAACCGGCGCCGCCGACGGCTTCTTTCGGCTGGGTGCCAAAACCTCGCTGAGCACCATGGCCTCCTTCACGGGCGGCTCCAAAGCCGGGCTCCAGGGTCTGGCGGCTTACTCCGAGTTGCGCTACGAAGCCAACAACTTAGCGGTGTGGTGGTCGGAGGCGGTAATTACCAAGCGGTACTCGCCGGAAATGGGTTTCATATCGCGCCGGGACGTCGTTTCTACCACTCCGGGCTTCTACCTCATTCAGCGCGGCAAGTCCTGGATGCCCCGCTGGCTGCGCAGCTTCGAACCCGGTATTCACAACGAATACTACCACCAGGCCTCGACGGGGCGCTTGCTGGAAAGTAGCAACCGTTTCTTTCTGTTCGATGGCATTTTGGAACGCGGGGGCGACCTGCGCTTCTACGTCAACCGCGTGTACCAGGCCCTCGACGAGCCATTTGAGCCCGTTGGCATCCGCATCGCGCCGGGTCGGTACACCTACTATACGCACAACTTGGTGGCGAACAGCGACGCCTCGCGCCGGCTCTCCTACCAGGCCCAGCTGACCACCGGCGGCTACTACAACGGCCGGCTGCATTCCCTCGCCCTGACCAGCAAATGGGCTCCGAGCCCGCACTTCTTCCTGCTGCCCTCCTACTCGCTGGATGCCTTTCGGCGGGTGGGCACCGAGCAGGTTTCGCGGCGCGTGGCGCTGTACGGCCTGGAAAGTCGGGTGGCTCTCAACCCGCGCGTGCAGCTCTCGGGCTTCTACCAGCGCAACAGCCGCGACGACAGCGAGAACCTCAACCTGCGCTTCGCCTGGGAATACCAGCCCTTGTCCTTCCTCTTCCTCGTGTTCAACCAGCAAGACTACGCCGGCCCCACCGTGAGGGAGCAAGTCACGGAGCGTGGCCTGATTGGCAAAGTCTCCTTTCTCAAACAGTTTTAACCCGCTGCCATGCGCTTCTTCTCCCTCTGCTTTGGCCTACTGCTGGCGCTGCTACCGGCCGCCCCGCTCCGCGCCCAGCAACCAGTTCCGCCCGCCGACGAATACCTGATTCGAGCCGCCGTCACCATCTACGTCGCCGCCTGGACGGCGGCTGATACCAGCAAAATGGTTTCCATTCTGTTGCCCGGCAGCCGCTTTACGCAGGTGACGCCCGGCCAAACCCGGCAGCTCAACCGCCGGGAATATCTGCGCGAACTTCAGCCGCTGGTGAGCCGCCTTACCGTGGACCAGGTGGTGCAGATTTTCTGTACCGACAACATTGCCAGCGCCGTGCTGCAAGTGGACAGTGGCCCGCTTCGCTACACAAGCTTGCTGCATTTGCGCAAGCAAAACGGCCGTTGGCTTATCGCGGAAGTTGTAACCGAGCGGGAGATTCTGCCGGAACAGCCCCGTAGCCTGCGCCAAGACAAATACACCCATTGATATCAACAGCCCACTTTTCCCTGACTTTTTACCAACTCTCGCTACCATGTTTCTTGCTCGTTCCCTGGCTGCGGCCACTACGCTTTTTATCGCGCTAACCTCTGCCGCGCACGCTCAGGCGTCCGCACCTGCCGCCAACGAAGAGGCTGCCATTCGGGCTGTTGTCAACACCTATTTCGACGGGTGGGCCATTGGTGATACGGCCAAGGTTTCGTCGGCTATGCACGCCTCCTGTCATTTGAAACTCGTCAACAAAGGCGAGTTCGTGGACCTCAACAAGCGCGCCTACCTCGGCGGCTTCAAGCCTAAGCCCAAGGGCGACACCCAAGGCCGCATCCTGACCATGCACCAAACCGGCCACGCGGCCAGTGTAGCCGCGCAAATCACCAGCGGCCCCAACCGATTCACCGACTACTTTAATCTACTCAAAATCAACGGCCGCTGGTACATCACCGACAAAGTATCCATCCGGCAAGATCTGTGATTCGGTTATCGGTACTATCTGTCCTACTGACGCCAAGAAGCATCGGAGTTGTTTCGTTGCAATGGAGCTATTCGCTTCCCTGGCGAGACACCCCGCTCTATTCGCCGATGCTTCCTGGCGTCCGGGCAGTATAACAACTGGGCAGTGCGGAGCGGCTTGGTATAACAGCGGCAACTTCCAACAATATTTCTTGTCTGTTCGGCTTACTTCCACGCTTTTGGTTTCAGTCGAATAAAGCTCGGCTACGTACTTCAGGCGTCAGAACTTTCTCTCCGGGCCGTGTATGTGGTGGATTTTTTCGTTGCTGGCCGCGTTATCGGCAGCCATAGTCATTACGCTCTCCAAGGTGGGCGTGAAGAACATAGAATCAAGCGTGGCTTTTGCCATCCAGTCGGTGCTGATTGTGGCGGTGGCGTGGAGCGTGGTGGCCTGGCAGGGCCACTTGCCCCAGGTAGCAGAAATTGACCGGCGCACGTGGCTGTTTCTCATTGCGGCCGGCATCATCACCTGCCTTTCGTCGCTGTTTTCCTTTCAGGCCCTCAAGCTCGGTCAAGCTTCCCGCACTTCGTCGTTCGACAAAATCTCGCTGGTGTTTTCCATCCTGCTGGCCGTTGTTTTCCTCAAGGAGAAAGTCACCTGGCAAGTAATTCTGGGCGCGGCTATGATGGCCGGCGGCGCCCTACTCATCGCCTTTACCCGCCCCGCGGAGTAAAGCAAATGTTGCTTGCGAAGCCGCTGTCATTGCGAGCAGCGCGAAGCAATCCTTCCTGTAAAAGCTGTGAACCTAATAAACCGACAAGCTCATAGCAGTGGTCTGCTCACTTAGACGCACAAGTGGCGCGAGGAATCGGGGTTGTTCCGTGGTCAGCACCCAGCTTCCTCGCGCTACTCGGCATGACACTCATACACGGCTTGAGAACCATCTCAACAGCAAGGGGGTATCTTACAAGTGACGTTTTGAGCAGGTGGAGGAAGGATTGCTTCGTGCTGCTCGCAATGACACTCTTTGCTGTGGCGCTATTCCACTACCAGCACCACTTTCCCCGCGCCGCTTTCCTTTTCACTGTACCGATGCGCTTCGGTGATGTCCCGGAGAGGGAAGGTTTTGGCGATGATGGGCCGAATGGTGCCCGCTTGCAGCCAAGCCGAAAGCAACGCCAAATCGGGGCCGCTTTGCCGGGTCATGAACATGTGCTGGCTTTTATCGGACAGCGCCGCTACTACGGTGCCCACCACTAAGCCGACCGGATCGGGGGTGGTGCTCACGTAGCGGCCGTTGCGACGCAGGGCGGCTTTGCTGGCTAGGAAGCTGCTCTTGCCGGCCGCGTCGAAGATGATGTCGTAGCGGCTGCGCTCCTGCGTGAAGTCGTGTTCTTCGCGGCTCAGTACCCGGTCGGCGCCGAGGGTGCGCACCAGCTCCACGTTGGCCGGGCCACACACGCCGGTCACTTCGCCGGCTCCCAGCGCGTGGGCCAGTTGCACGGCAAATGAGCCGACCCCGCCGGAAGCGCCGTTCACCAGCACCCGGTCGCCGGAAAGCAGCTGGCCGTGGGTCTGTAAGCCTTGCAGAGCGGTGAGGGCCGCCAGCGGTACGGCCGCCGCCTGCTCGAAATTCAGGAGTTCGGGGATGAAAGCGGCGTTGGCTTCGGTCAGCAGCGCGTACTCGGCGTTGGCTCCGCCTACGCCGTCGCTAGGCATGCCGTACACCCGGTCGCCGACGCGGAAGCGCGTCACGTTATCGCCGATGGCGGCTACTTCGCCGGCCACGTCGCGGCCCGGAATCTTGGGGAATTTCTGGCCCGTGAGCAGCTTCAAGTCGCCGCGGCGCACTTTCCAGTCCACGGGGTTGATGCTGCTGGCCCGCACGCGCACTAAAATCTGGTGGGCGCCGGGCGTGGGAGTGGGCTGCTCGCCGTAGCGAAGCACATCGGCGGAGCCGTACTGGTTGAAATAAGCCGCTTGCATAGACAAATGGAATGTTGAGGTTACCGAAAGCCTACGCAAGAAGGCGGCTGGCAGGTTCGGGCGTAGCTGATGTGCTGGCTTCTGCGTATGTTGGTAGCGGATATTCCCTTGCCCCTTTGCCGCGCCCCCGTGACGCCGACTTTGCAACCCGACCTGTGGGAAAAAATCCGCCGCTTCGAGCTGGACGACCCAGCCGTGGCCTTTTCCTTCACCGACCGCCTGGCCCGCGAGAACGGCTGGCCGCTGGAATACGCGCTGCGGGCGGGGCTGGAATACAAGAAGTTCATGTTTCTGCTCTGCCTGACGGAGCACCCGCTCACGCCCTCCGACCAAGTAGACCAGGTCTGGCACCTGCACTTGCTCTACACCCGCTCCTACTGGCTGGATTTCTGCCGCCAAGTGCTAGGCCGCGACATTCACCACGGCCCCACTAAAGGTGGCGAAGCCGAGCGGGGCAAATTCAACGACTGGTACGGCCGCACCAAAACGCTCTATCAAGAAGTGTTTGGCGCCGCGCCGCCCCCGGATATTTGGCCCGACAACGAGACGCGGTTTCGGGACGTGAACTTTCGCCGCGTCAACCTGAGTGCTTTCTGGCTGCTTCCCAAACTTCGATTTCGTCGCAAAACATGACCAGCCTCCTTTCGTACTCGCCCGCCGAGCTGCTCCTGGTGCTCCACGAGCGCCACTCGCCCGGCCTGCGCCAACTGCTGCGCGTCACGTTCCTGGATTTGCTGCGCCAGCAAGTGCTGGTCGTGGTGGAGGAACAGATGCCGCAAAGCTCCCTCAAAGACCCCGACCAGCGGCCACAGTACGTGGCAGGTGGCCCGGCGCTACAGACGCACGTAGAGCTACCGCACGAGAAGCCATTACTTGATGCCTTCCGGCCCGATGGGCAGCTGCGCGTTTCGTTCTGGCTGTACGTGCGCATGATTTTCAAGAAGGCCGGCACCGCCTCGGCTTATTACCGACTTATTGAAGCCAATGAGCGGACCGCGCAGCTATTTTCCCGGCACTGGTTCCGACGCCTTATAGGCTCTCGGGCGCTGACTTGGGAAGGCGCGCAACGAGGCCAAGAAATCCAGAACGAGTTAGACCGCCTCAACACCGACTTCTTAACCCGCATGGGCCGCAACCCGGCCGAGGCGCACCAGTTCGCGTTACAGCTCGGCGCTGCCGTGTTCCTACTGCCGGCCTTTACTTCCGAAGTAGCGCAGCACTTGGAGCAAAAGTTGCAACGCATTCCCGACCCTTACCACACCACCAACAGCGACCGTGGCGGCGACGGTGGCAGCGCCGGTAGTGACAGCGACTCTACCTGGCTCACGCACGGCGACACATTCAACAGCCACAGCACCAGCCACGGCCACCACAGTGACAGCAGCGACGGTTCGAGCGGCGGCGATGCCGACGGAGGTAATGACTCCGGCTGCGGCGGCGACTCGGGTTGCGGTGGCGACTCCGGTTGTTCCGGCTGCGGTGGTTGCGGTGGCGGCGACTAAGCCGACCAGCCTAAAGGCACAAAAAACCGCCGGGCCTTGAGCTGCAGCGGTTTTTTGTGCCTTTAGGCTGGTCGGCTAATGCCCGATTTTGCCTAGGTGGTATTCATTGGTTTTTGGCGTGGCTTACGCTTCAGTACCGTAGATATTTTCGAAGTCTTCCAGCGGTTGGGTTTCCACTTTCAGATCGTGGAGAATGCCTTCACTTAGGTCGTACACCAATCCGTGCAGTTGGGGCGGGTTGGGCTGCCGCATGGCGTTCTGGATGATGTTGGTTTTAGCCAGATTGCGCACTTGCTCAATCACGTTCAGCTCCACGAGGCGGCGCAGGCGTTGCTCCTTATCCTCGATGGCGCTCAGCTCGTCGTCGTAGAGGCGCACCACGTCGCGGATGTTGGTGAGCCAGTTGTCGATAAGACCATGTTGCTTGTTGGAAGCCGCCGCCGCTACGCCGCCGCAGCCATAGTGGCCCACCACCAGTATCACCTCCACTTTCAACACCTCCACGGCGTACTGCACCACCGACAGCAAATTGAGGTCGGTGTTTACTACTTGGTTGGCGATGTTGCGGTGCGTGAACATCTCGCCCGGCTCGGTGCCAGTGATGGCGCTGCCCGGCACGCGCGAATCAGAACAGCCGATGTACAAGTACCGTGGTTTCTGTTCGCGGGCTAAGCGTTTGAAAAACTCGGGGTCTTCGGCCGTTTTAGCTTCCACCCACCGGCGGTTGCCTTCTAGAATGTGCTCCATGAAGAGTTAATTGGTTTGATGCGGAATGACTGCTAATTAAAGATTTGATGCTTAACAAGCCTTTTGGCAGTCATTTGGTTATTCGGTTCATCAGCTGGTCTGTACTTCTGCCTCCGAAATTATGTGCGGCATTGTTGGCGGTTAAGCATCCCTGCTTACGATGAAGAGAAGATAGGAGCGCCCACAATCTGCCGGTCAGGAAGCCGCTTAGCGTCGCAGCTATAATGGTCGGCCAGGCACTAGTGGCCCATTACGTCCACTTGCGGAATGCCCCGTAGCTCCAGCCGCAGCCCCCGCTCTTCAGCCGACTGGCGGAAGTTCTCAATAGCTTCGAGCACGTCGTAATCTATCATCTCCGACTCCGTACCGTCGAGGATAACATGGCTACCCGGACCAAACTGCTCCAGCATCCGCACGATGCTGGCCTTATTGAGGAAGGAAACGTGCTCACTCAACTTCAGATGATACACACCCGCGGCTTGCAGCTCGGGGGTTTGGCGCAGAAAATAAGCCGATTCGTAGTGGGTTTTCAGGATGTAGAAGATGCCCACCACAAGCCCAATGGTAACGCCCTTGAGCAAGTCGGTGAGCAGCACGGCTACTATCGTAACGATGAAAGGCAGGAACTGCTGCCAGCCTAGTTTCCACTGGGTGCGGTAGAGAGCGGGCTTGGTGAGTTTGTAGCCCACCAGCAGCAACACCGCCGCCAGTGCCGACAGCGGAATCCGATTCAGGATGGATTCCAGAAACAGCAAGCTAATAAGCAGCAGCAGCCCGTGGAAAAAGGTTGACATGCGAGTTTGGCCGCCCGCGTTGATGTTGGCGGAGCTACGCACGATAACGGCCGTCATGGGCAAACCGCCGAGCAGGCCGCTCACCATATTGCCCGCACCTTGCGCCATCAGTTCCCGGTTGGTGGGCGTGGTGCGTTTGTGCGGGTCGAGCTTGTCCACGGCTTCCACGCTCAGCAGGCTTTCCAGCGAGGCCACAATGGCAATGGTGAAGGCCACGGTGTAGGTAGAGACTCTGCTGAACGCCGCCCAGTCGGGGTGGGTGAATACGCCGATAAAATCAGTGAAAGAGGTGATGTTGGGCAGTTGCACCAGGTGTTCGGGGCGCACGCGCAGCACCGGAATAGAAACGTTGAACAAAGCACTCAGGCCAATGGAAAGCACTACCACCACCAGCGCCCCGGGCACCAAAGCCAGCACGGCAAAGCGTTTCGCCAGTACTTTTTCCCAGAGCAGCAGCACGCCCAGCGAGACCATCCCAATGAGCGTAGAGCCCCAGCCGAAGGAGCGCAGCGCACCGGCTACTGCTGAGAACGTGTTCTGCCCATCGAACTGCAAGAAGGTCATGTCCTCGAAGTAATCCGTATCGGCACCGAGCAAGTGAGGAATCTGCTTTAGAATCAGGATTAGGCCGATGGCGGCCAGCATGCCCCGAATAACGGAGGTGGGGAAGTACAGCCCGATAATGCCGGCCCGCAGCAGCCCCATCACAATTTGTAGGGCGCCCGCAACGACGGTGGCAGCCAGAAAGGCTTCGAAGGAGCCCAGCGTTTGCAGAGCCGACAACACAATGGCAGTAAGACCAGCGGCGGGCCCACTCACGCTCAGTTGCGAGCCGCTCAGCCAGGATACCAGCACGCCCCCCACAACGCCGGTAATAATACCGGCCAGCAGCGGCGCGCCCGAAGCCAGCGAAATGCCCAGGCAAAGTGGCAGCGCGACTAGAAATACAACCAGACCTGCGGGCAAGTCTTTGCCCAGCGAGCTAAAGGGCCCTCCGGTAAAAGCAGGAGCAACAGAAGCCGTCTTTTGAGTAGAGGGCGAAGCTATTTTTGGCATCAGGCAGACAAGTGAAATAACTCAGCTAGCAGGGCGCAGATAGGCACGACTAGGTGATTAGCATACAAGTCTACGAGGCAGTAATTAAGACTCGGTTAAAAGGAAGTTAAAAGGGAATTAAATAAAGAAAAGCCTTCAGACACAACCTATATAGCTCAAATTTGGGCTTTCCGCCAGCCAGCAAAAGATATTCGCTTGATTGAGCCGCTCTGGCAATTGGGCGAGTCATTAATATGGAAGCGGCGGCAGATTAAAGTTGCACTAACCGTGCCCGGTGGCTCCTATCAGAATTAATACCACCTGACGCTACCCCAGCGCCGGCCATTCCAGCCACACCTGGGTGCCTTGGCCTAGCTCACTTTCCACCCGCACAGTCCCGCTATGCAGCGCCATGATTTTAGAGGTGAGCGGCAGCCCAATGCCGTGGCCGGGTACCGTTCGAATAGCCTCGGCCCGGAAGAAGGGCACGAATACCTGCTGACGGTCGGCCTCGCTCATGCCCACGCCTTGGTCGCGCACTTCCAGCACCACCCGCGAGGCCGTGGTAGTAAGGCTAGCGACGATGGGCGCGGTGGAATCTTTGGAGAATTTACAGGCATTTTCCAGCACGTTTAGCAGGGCCGAAAGCAGCAGCGCTTCGTTGCCACGAACAGCAAAAGGCTGGTGTACCACGCTGGGCACATCACCAAACTCCAAATCGACGCGGCAGGTGGGGTTGCGGCGCTGCACCTCCTCGTGGGCCTGAAGCAGCAGCTCGTCGAGACGGAGTACGGTGAGCGGTACTTGAGAAGGGTCGTCGGAGGCGCGGGCTATTTGGAGCAGACCGTTGGTGAGGTCCTTAAGCAGGCGGGCGGCGTCGAGGGTGCTTTGCAGCACCCGTCGGTACTCCTGCGGGCTGCGCTCCTGCTGCAACAAGGCTACTTCTAACTCCCCAATGAGCACCGTAAGCGGCGTGCGTAGCTCGTGCGAGGCGTCGCGCACGAAGGTGCGTTGGCCGGCGAAGGCAGTTTCGAGCCGGTCGAGGAGTTGGTTGAAGCGTTGGGCCAGGTGGGCTATTTCGTCGTAGCCATCGGCCTGCGAGAGGCGCTGGTGCAGGTCCGAGACGGTGATGCTGTCTACCTCGCGCACTATTTTCTGCAGGGGCCGCAACGCCAGCCCCGCGAAAAACCAGCCCCCAATGCTCACGATGATGAAGGAAGCCAGCAAGCCCCCGGCCAGGATGTTGCGTAGGCTGTGCAGTTTGTCGCGGCTGTCCGTATCCAAGGACGAGGCCACCACCACGAAGTCGCCCCGGTCTACGTCGCGATAAAGCAGCCCCACTGTCTGCCGGAAGTGTTGGCGCAGCTGCACCTGGCGGCCTTCCTGGCGCACGGCGACCAGCAATTCTTTAGGCACGGGCACCTCAGAAGGCTGGCCTTCCTGAAACACTACGCGGTTGGCGGCATCATAGACCCGCACTTCTTCTTCGGGGAGCGTGCGGTAGAACTGGCGTAAATAGCGCCGGTACGAGGCTCGGCTTTCCTCGTTGGCGCGGCCAGTGCCATCAAGGTATACGTGGGCCACGATGCGCGCCCGCGCAAACAGGTTTTCCGTGAACGACTCCTGCCGGGCCTGGAAGGTGAAGAAGTAAATCACCAACGAAAACAGCAGCAGCGTAAAGGCCAGAATAGCCGCAAACTGCAACGCAAGCCGAAGGCGAATGGTCATGTTGATGATGTGCTGATTAGGTGATGTGCTGATGTGCTGATTCTTTGATGTGCTGATGGGTTAATATGATGATTGATCTTTGAGGATAGGTGTTCTGGGGTTGGTTCTTTGATTGTGAGCTTTTAAAGTTGGGGGTGTTGGCTCTTCGTGGAGGAGATTATGCTGGAGAGGACTTTGCGGATGCTCAGGAGGCGGGTTTGTAGGTCGGTGGTGGCGGGGTAGGATTTGCCGTGTTGGCAGAGTAGCAGCCAATAGTCGGTTTCTTCGGCTTCCTTGGCGGCTACCTTGAGCTTATGAACAAAGTCGGCGCGGCTTTCGGCGCTTTGCGCCTCTCGCACACTAGCTCCAATAGACGTGCCGCTCTTCATCAATTGATTGGCTATCACATAGCGCCGGGTTGCCTCCAGCTCCTCCGTGTACTCCACTATCAGCAACGCAAACTCCAGCGTCAGCCGCACAATCAAATTATCCTCAAGCGGCTTTCCCATACGAATAGTGAATTCAATAAATCAACGAAAATAAAACCTTCCCCTTCCTCAAACGCAGAAAGAACAATCATCAATTCATCATTCGATCCATCACGCAAACCCATACAGCGCCAACGGCGCACCCGAAAAGAACAACAATCAGCACATCAGCACATCAAAAAATCAGCACATCAACCTACTCTTCCTTCATCACGTAGCCCATGCCCACGAGCGTGTGAATGAGCTTGGGGCTGAAGTCTTTGTCGATTTTCTTGCGCAGAAAGTTGATGTACACGTCGATGACGTTGGAGCCGGTGTCGAAGCTGGTTTCCCAGACGTGCTCCAGAATATCGACGCGGGAAATGACGCGGCCTTTGTGGCGGAGCAGGTATTCGAGCAAGGAAAACTCGCGGGCCGTAAGCTGAATGGGCTGCCCGGCGCGCTGCACCAGCTTGCTGCTAGGGTCGAGGGTGAGGTCGGCGAGTTGCAGAACGGGGCTGGAAGCGGCGGCTTCGGGGCGGCGGCGCACCAAGGCCCGCAACCGCGCCAGCAGCTCCTGAAACGCAAACGGCTTAACCAGATAATCGTCGGCACCGGCGTCGAGGCCGCGGATTTTGTCGTCGGTTTCGCCCAGCGCCGTCAGCATCAGAATGGGCACGGCGGGGTTGTGGGCGCGCACCTGCCGGCACACTTCCAGCCCGCTCAGGCCGGGCAGTAGGTTGTCGAGAATGATGAGGTCGTGCTGCCCGGCCAGGGCCATTCGCAGGCCGGTGGGCCCGTCGGTGGCTACTTCTACGATGTGCTGTTGCTCGGTCAGGCCTTTGTGCAGAAACGCAGCCACTTTGGGCTCATCTTCGACCAGCAGAATTTTCATGTGGCAGCGAATTAGAAACAAAAAAACAAGGCTACCTAAGCAGCAAACGCGCCGAAGGTACTGGGTTTCCGCCGGGCTGACAGTGCTTGCTTTCTCGCAAACCGCCTGTCCAACTCTGTTCACGTGGTTTTCCTCATCACCCTGACAGTCGTTTTCAATCATGGTGTAGCGCATCAAGCCAATAACGAGGCATTTGGGTTAGTCTCCTGCGTGGACCCTCAGATTCCGCACGCTGCTCGGAATGACATCGGTGCATCAGCCACAGATTCACCGTGAATATCCGACGCCTCACGTGAGTTTGTCCCCACTTCACCTTTCTTTTCTGGCGCCCAATAGCCCGTAGCGCGTGCTTCGCGGAGAATTTCTACTCTGCCTGGCTATGTTTTACCTCGTCCGCCTATTGTGCCGTCCGGCGGTTGTGCTGCTTGCCGCCCTGAGTGTTGCCAGCTCCGAAGCCGCCGCCCAGAGTTCCTTGCTTGCCACGCCTTCATCATCGGTGCTTGATGGCTATGTGGCGCAAGGCCTGCAAAGCAACCTGGCCCTGCAACAGCGCCGCGCCAGCCGCGACAAAGCCGAAGCCGCTTTGCGCATCGCACGGGCCCTCTTCTACCCCACCCTCGACTTCAACGCCCGCTACAGCGTGGCCGACGGGGGCCGCAACATCGAAGTGCCCGTCGGCGACCTGCTCAACAGCACCTACGCCACGCTCAACCAGCTAACCAACTCCGAAAACTTTCCGCAGCTTCAGAACCAGAGCACGCCTTTTCTGCGGCCGCACGAACACGAAACCAAGCTGCGCCTCTCGGTGCCGGTGTACCAGCCGGCGTTGCGCTTCAACCACGCCATCAGCCGTGAGCAGGCGCAAGTGGAAGCCCTGGACGTGCAGCGCTACCGCCGCGAGTTGGTGAAGGAAATCAAGGTTGCGTACTTCAACTACCTGGCTGCCCAGCGCGTGATTGCGCTGTATGAGCGAACCCAAAAGCTAGTGGAGCGCAACAAGCGCGTGAATGAGAAGCTGGTGGAAAACCAGCGGGCCACTCCCGACGTGCTGTACCGCTCCCGCGCTGAAGTAAGCGCCGTGCAGCAGCAGTTGGCGGAGGCCCGCAAAAACGAGCAGGTAGCCCGCGCCTACTTCAACTTCCTGCTCAACCAGCCCCAGGAGCAGCCCATCCAGGCCCTGCCCGACTCGGTGCTGAGTTTGCCGGAACCGCTGCCGCTCACGGCCCTGAACGAAGCCGCTGGGGCGGGCCGCGAAGAGGTGCAGCAGCAACAAAAGGCCGTGGACATTGCGCAGCTTGGTTTGGACCTGGCTCGCTCCCGCTACCAGCCTACCGTATCGGGCCTCGTGGACCACGGCTACCAGGGCCCGACCTACGATTTCAGCAGCGGCGACGGTAACCGATTTACGCAGGCCTCGCTGGTGCTGAACTGGACCTTGTTTGGGGGCCTGCAAAACCGCGCCCAAACCGACCGGGCCCGCGCCGAGCAGCGCCAGCAAGCCGCGCGGCTGCAAGAAGTTCAGTCGCAGATTGGCCTGGAAGTACGGCAGGATTATTACGAGCTGCTAGCCGCCCGGGCCCAGGTAGAAGCTGCTGAAGACCGGCTACGTAGCGCCAACCAAGCTTTTCGGCTGGTGAGCCGCCAGTACGAGGAAGGTCTCACGCCGCTGGTGCAGTTCATCGACGCGCGCACCACCTTCACCAACGCCGAGCTGAACGTCATCCTCACCAAGTACGCCTACCTCAGCCAGCTCGCCAACACCGAGCGCAGCGCCGCCACCTATCCGCTAGAATGACCTCATCCGGCCCTCTCCTATGGAGAATCGAGCCTAATGTCAGCATCCATCTTGGCTTCAGTTCTAAACCGACTTTTTTAACCAACCCGGCACCTCCCACTTTGGTCGTCAGGCTCCCCCTCTCTGAAGGAGAGGGGGCTGGGGGGTGAGGTTCCACACGCTTATGCCACGCTACATCCTACTCCTGCTGCCCGTCGCGGCCACTGTGCTCAGTCTGAGCGGCTGCGGGGCCAAAGCCAAAGAAACCAATGCTGCTGCTACGGCGGCAGCCAGCGCGGACCTCATTCCGGTGCAAACCGTGCCGCTTACGGCCCGGCCGCTGGTGGAAGGCATCCGGGCCAGTGGCCGCCTCACTTCCGCCACCGAGCTGCGTTTGGGCTTCAAGGTGGGCGGTGTGGTAGCGGCCCTCACAGCGAAGGAAGGCGACGTGGTGCGGCGCGGACAGGTGTTGGCCCGCCTCAATCAGGCCGAAATTGAAGCCCAGGTAGCCCAGGCCCGCCAAAGCTACGACCGGGCCCAGCGCGACCTCCAGCGCAGCCAGAATCTGTACCGCGACTCCGTAACCACGCTGGAGCAGGTGCAAAATGCCCGCACCGGCGCCGAAACCAGCCGCGCGGCCCTGCGCATCGCCGAATTCAACCAACAATACGCCACTATTGTGGCGCCGGTGAGTGGCCGCGTGCTGCAACGCACAGCCGAACCCGGCGAGCTGGTCGCGGCTAACGTGCCCATCTTCGTGCTCAGCTCCGCCGACGCCGCCTGGGTGGTGCGCGTGGGCCTAACCGACCGCGATGTGGTGCGCGTGCATTCCGGCGACGCCGCGCAGGTCCACCTCGACGCCTATCCAGAACGGGATTTTGCGGGCCGCATCACGCGCATCGCGCAAACCAGCGACCCGGCAAGCGGCACTTATGAGGTAGAAATTACGGTGCAGCCAGCCGGACAGCGGCTCGTTTCGGGCTTGGTAGGACAGGTGGATATCACGCCCCGGAACGCGGCCGCAGTGCCCACTGTGCCGGTGGAGGCGCTGGTGAGCGCCGACGGGGAGCGCGGCTATATCTACACGCTGAGCGGCCGCGGACCGGGGGTGCAGCGGCACGCCGTGCGGGTACTGCGTCTGCTAGCGGGAGGGCAGGCGGCCATTCGGGCCGACGACCTGACGCTGGGCACGCCCATCATCAGCAAAGGCGCTGCCTACCTCACGTCCACTTCGCGGGTGACGATAACGGCGCGCTAACGCTTTTTCTCACGATAATCTACCAATACCGTGCGTATAGCCGCTTTTTCCGTCAAGAACTACCAGTTTATGCTGGTGGTGTTTCTACTGGCGCTGGGCCTGGGCCTGAACGCGCTGCTGACCATGCCCCGCGCTGAGGACCCCTCCACTAGCTCGCCCACTTTCTCGGTGATTGCGGTGTACCCCGGCACCAACCCCACCGACATGGAGGACCTGGTGGTGAAGCCGTTGGAAGAAAGCCTCAACGCCCTCGACAACGTCAAGAAAATCGTGACCACGATAGACGACGGGCTGGCTGTGCTGCGCATCGAATTCGTGTACAGCGAAGACGTGGACGACAAATACGCCGAGGTGCTACGCGAAATCAGCAACCTACGCCCCCAGCTGCCCGCCGACCTGGCCAGCCTGGAAGTGCAGAAGTTCACGCCTTCTGATGTGAATGTGCTGCAAGTGGCGCTGCTTTCCGAAACGCTGCCGTACAGCGCCTTGCAGCAACAGGCCGAGGAACTGCAGGACCGGTTGCAAAAGATCAAGGCCATCAAGAAGGTGGAAACCTGGGCCTACCCGCAGCGGCAGGTGCGCGTGAGCCTCAACTTGGAGAAAATGGCTCGCTTGGGGTTGGGGCTGAACCGTGTACTAGGCGCCATCCAGAGCGAAAACGTGAACATTCCGGGCGGCAGCATCGAGGCCGGCGACAAGAAGTTCAACATCAAAACCAGTGGCCGCTATGCCGATCTGAGCGAAATTCAGAATACGGTGGTGCAGGCCACGCCGCAGAGCGTGGTCTACCTCAAGGACGTGGCCGATGTCAGCTTCAACTACGAAGAGGAAAACTACCTGGGCCGGCTCAATGGCAAGCGGGCCGTATTCGTGACGGCGGCCCTCAAGGACAAGCAGAACATCATTGCCGTGCGCGACAAGATGACGCCCATCCTGGCGCAGTTTCAGAAAGATCTGCCGAAAGACATTACCTACGTCAAGAGCTTCGACCAGGCCGACAACGTGGGCAAGCGCCTTTCGGGCTTCTCGCGCGACTTCGCCATTGCCATTTTCCTGGTGCTACTCACGCTGCTGCCGCTGGGCTGGCGGGCCTCGGTGGTGGTCATGATTTCGATTCCGCTGTGCCTGGCCATTGGGCTGGCGCTTCTGAGTTTGCTGGGCTTCACTATCAACCAGCTCAGCATTGTGGGGCTGGTGGTGGCACTGGGCCTGCTCGTGGATGACAGCATTGTGGTGGTGGAAAACATTGAACGGTACTTGCGCGAGGGCTACGGCCGGGTGGAAGCCGCCATCAAAGCCACCGAGCAAATCAGCCTAGCGGTGGTGGGCTGCACGGCAGTGCTCATTTTCGCCTTCCTGCCACTGGTATTTCTACCTGAAGGCGCCGGCGACTTCATCCGCTCCTTGCCCATGGCCGTGATTACCACGGTGCTGGCTTCGCTGTTCGTGGCGCTGACCATCGTGCCGTTTCTATCGAGCCGGCTTTTATCGGCGCACGAGCACGCGGAGGGCAACTTTTTCCTGCGCGGACTGAACCGGCTGCTCACTGTTACTTACAAGCCCCTGCTCGACCGCGCCTTGCACCGGCCCTACGTGGCGCTGGCCATTGCGGCGGCCATTTTCGCGGGTTCCTTGGCCTTGATCCCGCGGGTGGGATTCAGCGTGTTTCCGCGCTCCGAGAAGCCGATGTTCCTCGTCAATATTGAAACGCCGTTGGGCACCAGTCTCTACGAAACCAACCGCGTGGCGCAGTTCGTGGAAGCGGAGCTGGCGAAACACGAGCACATCCGCAACTACGCTACTAACGTGGGCCGTGGCAACCCGCGCATCTACTACAACGTGGTGCAGCGCAACAACGCCGCCAACTATGCCGAGGTGTTCGTGCAGACGCAGCCGCTCGAAGTCAAGGAGATAGAAACCCTGGTTTCCGAGCTGCGGAGCAAGTTTACAGGCGTGCCGGGCGCCAAAATCGAGGTGAAGCAGTTCGAGCAGGGTCCGCCGGTGGAGGCGCCCATCGCCATCCGCGTCTTCGGCGACAACCTCGACTCGTTGCGTAACCTGGCCTTCCGAGTAGAGGCGTTGCTGGCCCGCACCGAAGGCACGGTGTACGTCAACAACCCGCTCACCACGCTCGGCACCAACCTCAAAGTCACTGTCAACAAGGACAAAGCGGGCCTGCTGGGCATCCCCACCAGCGAAATAGACCGCACCGTGCGCCTGGGCGTGGCGGGCCTCAACGTGGGCACGTTCCAGATTGACGGCGACGACAACGACTACAACATCAACGTGAGCCTCCCGCGCGGGCAGCGCCAAACCCTGGCGGCTTTCGACAGACTCTACGTGACCAGCAACACCGGCACGCTCGTGCCCCTGCGCCAGCTCGCCGACGTGCGTTTCGAAGCCAGCCCCACCAGCGTGCGGCACTACGACAAAGACCGTTTCGTGACCGTGACGGCCTTCGTGAAGCCGGGCTTCCTGACCAACAACGTGTACGAGAAGGTGATTCAGCAGCTTGACGCATTCAAGTTTCCGGCTGGTTACCGCTACGTAGCGGCGGGCGAGAAAGAAGCCGCGCAGGACTCGTTTGGCGGGCTGGGCACCATCATTATCATCACCGTTTTCGGCATCATGGCGGTGCTCATTCTGGAGTTTCGCACCTTCAAAAGCACGCTCATTGTGCTGTCGGTGATTCCGCTGGGCGTAATTGGAGCGGTGCTGGCGCTGCTCTTTACCGGCAATTCCTTTTCGTTCGTGGCCATCATCGGACTCATTGCCTTGATTGGGATTGAGGTGAAGAACTCTATTCTGCTGGTTGATTTCACGAACCAGCTGCGCGTGCAGGGTATGCCGCTGGAACAGGCCATTGAGGAAGCGGGACAGGTGCGCTTCATCCCGATTCTGCTCACCACGCTCACGGCCATCGGCGGGCTGCTGCCGCTGGTGCTCGAAAACAATCCGCTCTACTCGCCGCTGGCCTGGGTGCTCATCGGCGGCCTGATTTCGTCGTTGCTGCTTACCCGCATTGTGACGCCGGTGCTCTACAAGCTGCTGCCGCCCGCGCTGCCGGAGCTGCAAGAAGCGGCGGTGGCAGCCGAAAAAGCCGTGTTGGTGTAACATTGCTATCCAGAAACCCAGTTGCCCGTGGCACGGACTTCAGTCCGTAGCTCCCTTTACCCAGTCTACGTTGCGGTAAAGCAGGCCTGCTACCTACTCAAACCGTGCTGGTGGTTGGGCTACGGACTGAAGTCCGTGCCACTGCACTGCCCTTCTGTTCCAACCCTGAGACACCACAGCTTCAACGAATGAAATCCATAATGCTGCTCCTGGCCCCGCTCCTACTGGCCGCTACTTTTTCCCTCGCCCCTACGCCGCCCGCCGCTGAGGCCATCACGGGCAAGTGGCTCACGACGGACAAGCAAGGCACCATCCAGATCTACCAGCAGCAGAACCGCTTTTACGGCAAAATAATCGGTCCTCAGCAAGACCAGCTCGACACCAAAAATCCCGATGAGAAGCTGCGCCGCCGGCGTATCCTCGGGGCCGTCATCCTCCAGAATTTCCGCTTCGACGGCAAAGGCGCCTGGGAAGATGGCACCGTGTACGACCCCAACAACGGCAAAACCTACTCCTGCACCATGAAACTGCGCAACGCCAACACCCTGGAAGTCCGCGGCTACATCGGCGTCTCGCTGCTGGGCCGCACCGAAGTCTGGACCCGCGTGCCGTAAGCTTACTTGATCGAGGACCATTCTGCTTTGGCAGCCTGGAACTGGCCTTTTTTGCCGCTCGATCGGCTGGTGTCAGCTAGTGGGTTTTACGTGCTGTATTCCCACGGCCGACAGCTGATTTTTCATCTCTAGTTTTCTTTTACAATGGATATACTTCTTCAGTGGCAAGTGGAACGCCTGCTGCACAAAAAGTACCTTTTGGCTCCGCTCCGCCTTCAGGCCCGGCTCATCGAAGATTCGGGCCTGGAGCCGCGCGAATTGCTGGAGTTGGCAGTGGACTTGGAGCAGCGTTTTCAGGTAGCTATTTCCGATGCGCAAATCGAAAGCCTGCGCACCGTGCCCGCCCAGGCAGCCTGATTTCGACCCCAACACATTAACTTGTTGCTCTGAGTAGTAGGTCATAAGCAACAGGTTGTTGAACAAAGAGCAAATTCTTGTAGAGCAACATATTAGTGTCCTGCTGCCAACTACTCACTGCCTACTTATCTTGACTAACTATGGAAGCCACTGCCCCTCTCCTGCCTGACGCCGAAGTGCCCGTCTTTACGGCTCCCGAAGCTTGCCGTATCGCGCCACGAGCCCTGCTCCGTTTCGCGCGTTGGGAACTGAGCGAACCACAAGTGCGCGTGGGTGGCATTTTGCTGGTGGCGATGGTCATTCCGCTGTTGCGCGGAGAGAGTATTTGGCAGGAGTTTGCTTTTAGTCTGTTCTGCACCACTTGCTGCTGGGAAGGCAACCGCCTGATATTCTTCGCCCTGCGTCGCCGCTACCCCGATTTTGAATCGACGGCTACGCGGGTGATTAGCCAGGTGCTTTTTAGCTTGGTCTACACGCTGGCAGTGAACGTGTTATTTGCAACTATCAAGAGCGAACTATGGTCGGAACGCACTTTCGGGCAGGTGTATAGCAGTTGCTTGGTTTGCTCCCTCACCGCCACGATGGTCGTGATGGCCATTTATGAAAGCGCGTACTTTTTTGCCGAGTGGAAACGCTACTACCTGCGGGCCGCCTGGCTGGAAAAAGAGCGGGCTGTAAGTCAGTTGGCCGCCCTCAAGCAACAAGTCGATCCGCATTTCCTCTTCAACGGCCTCAACACGCTGGCCGCCCTCGTCGGCGACAATGCGCCGGCCCAGGAATTCATCGACGAAATGGCCAGCGTGTACCGCTACGTACTTTCCCGCAAAGATCAGCCAACGGTGACGGTAGCCGAGGAAATGGCCTTCGTGGAGTCGTACGTGTACCTCAATAAGATTCGCCACGAAGGTGCGGTGCGCGTCAGCTACCACTTGCCGCCCGCCGTATTGCAGCGCCATGTGCCGCCGCTGTCCATTCAGATGCTGGTTGAAAACGCCATCAAACACAACGCCGCCAGCACCCGCCACCCGCTGCATATCGAGCTGCGCGAAGAAGCTGGTTACGTGCGCGTCATCAACAACGTGCAGCCTAAAACCAAGCTCGCCAAAGGAGAAAAACTAGGCCTGCGCAACTTGCAGGAACAGTTTCAGCTGCTCGCCGGCCTCGATGTGCTGGTACAACACGGCGCCGCCCGTTTCGAAGTCAAACTTCCGCTGCTGACTGCCCATGAACTGCGTCATCATTGAGGACGAAGCCCCGGCGGCCCAGCGCCTCACCCAACTACTGGCTCAGCACCCTAATGTGCAGGTGCAAACGCGACTGGCTAGCGTAGAAGAAGCCGTGGAATGGTTCGCTCAAAACCCTGCCCCCGACCTTATTTTCGCTGATATTCAGCTTGCCGATGGCCTGAGCTTCGAGATTTTCGATGCTGTAGCCGTGCGCAGTCCCATCATCTTCACGACCAGCTACGACGAATACGCCCTGCAAGCATTTTCTCTGCACAGCGTCGACTATTTGCTCAAGCCCATCAACGCAACCCACCTGAGCCGGGCCCTGAGCAAGTACGAGTTTTGGCAGCAACAGTCGTCGGCCCGGCAGCAAGCTCTGAGCGACGCGCAGCTTGTGCAGATGCAGCAGTTGCTTGATGCCCTGCCGCTCAACCCGCCGCGCTTCCGGCAGCGCTTTCTCGTGAGCACCGGCGAGCAGCTGCTGCCCGTGCCCGTAGCCGAAGTGGCTTACTTCTTCACCACTCACGAAGTAGTGTACCTCGTACGCCGCGACGGCCGTCGCTTTGTAGTCGACTACAAGCTCGACCAATTGGAAAAGCTCCTCGACCCGGCCGCTTTCTTCCGCGTCAACCGCCAGTACCTGGTGCCCGTGTCGTCGGTGGATAAAATTTACACCTACCTCGGCGGCAAGCTCAAGCTAGAACTGCGCCCCACTGCGCCCGATGAGGTACTAGTGAGTCGTGAGCGAGCCCCGGTGCTGAAGCGCTGGCTGGAATAAGGCTGCTCCGCTCCCGTTGTGGGCTGGTTCGCACTTTATTTGATAAAGTCAGTCACCGAAAGAGAGGAAAATGCTAAAACAGTCTATATTCGTAAGTACTTACACAAGCACTTAATTCACTACTACCAATGAGCTTTTTCGAAGAAATGGGTTCCGTGGTGCTCGGCAGCCGGCTACGCCGCCTCAGCGAGCAAATGACAGCACAAGCAGCAGAGGTATATGCTCTCTACCACGTTGCGTTTGAACCACGCTGGTTTCCCGTGTTTTATACGGTTGCCACTCAGCCGGGGCAGAATGTCGGGGAAATTGCCGAACGTATTGGACACACGCACGCCGCTGTCAGCCAGGTCCTTAAGGAGCTAACCAAACACGAGCTAGTAAGCATCCAACGCGGCGAAACCGACTCGCGCCGCAGCATCGTGACCCTCACTGAAAAAGGCCTTGAGCTATGGCCCGCACTACCACCACAAACCGCCGACGTGCGCCAAGCCACGGAGGAGCTGTTGGCCGAAACCCGACACAATCTGTGGCTGGCCATCGAAGAAATGGAATACGCCCTGTCGCGCGGTAGCTTGGCGAGCCGCGTGAAAGTTATTCGGGACCAGCGTATTGCGGCCGAGGTGCAGATTTTGGATTACACGCCCCAGCACCAGCCCGATTTCAAGCGCCTCAACGTGGAATGGATTGAGTTGCATTTCTACCTGGAAGAAACCGACCTCAAAGCCCTCGACCACCCCGACGAGTACATCATTGCTCGCGGAGGCCACATCCTACTCGCCGCCTACCAGGGACAAATAGTGGGCACGTGCGCCCTCATCAAGATGGAGGCCGACACGTACGAGCTGGCGAAAATGGCCGTGACGGGCAAGACCCAGGGTCTCGGTATTGGAAAGCGTTTGGGAGAAGCCGCTATTGCCAAGGCGAAAGCACTCGGCGCTAAACGGCTGTATCTGGAAAGCAACACCAAGCTGAAAACGGCCCTCAATCTTTACCACAAGCTGGGCTTCCGCAAAACTGTGGCCGGCCCACCCTCTCCCTACGAACGGAGCAACATTCAGATGGAGCTTATGCTTAGCTGAATAGCCCCATAGGTAACTTCGGTTAAGCGGCGCGCACTAGCGTTATAGCTGCTGCTGGCGTAGTTCTGCAAACGCGAGCAGTTCGTGCAGCGTGGTCTGAAATTCGGTCAGCCGCTCGGTGCCTAGCACTCTGCTGAAGGCTTGTTCCAGGTCGGTGAGCGTGGTGGCGAGGTAGCGCAGAAAGGCGTGGCCGCGCGCGGTGAGGAGGACCTGCTGGGCCCGGCTGTCGGCCGCGTCGGTGTGCAGCGATACGTAGCCGGCAGCGGCCACCTCCCGCACCATGCGGCTCATAGTTTGCTTGGTGAGTTGCGCCCGCTGGGCCAGCACGCTTGGGCGGGTTCCGTCCGCATCGAGGTGGCGCAGCAGCTGCACGTGGGCGCTTCGCACGTCCGGGAAACCGTCGGTGGCCCAGCGGTGCTCGCTCAAGGCGCTCAGCAGCCGGGATAAGCGATGAATCTGGCCGGCTAGGTTTTTCTGCTGAATGTGCTCGATAAGCTCGGGATGAGTAGCCATACGCCAAATTTAGTCAGCACTAGTTACTATTTAGTCAGCTATGCTTACTATTGCACTCCTCAACGCCTGTTGCATGCACCTCTCACCCGATGCGCTGCCCGTAGAAGCGCGCTACAGGCTGCTAACCGGAGCTGTCATTCCGCGGCCCATTGCCATGATTTCCACTCTCTCGGTGGAAGGCGTGCCGAATGTGGCGCCTTTTTCCTACTTCAACATCGTGGGCCACGCGTCCATGGCGCTGTCGTTTGCGGTGGCGGGGACCAAGCCGGGCGGCGCGCCCAAGGATACGCTACGCAATGCCCAACTACCGGCGCAGGGCGGGACCGGCGAATTCGTGGTGCATGTTGCCACGGAATCGTACGCCGCGGCCGTGGCCCAGTCGGCCATGCCGTTAGCCGCGGCCGACTCCGAATTTGACCTCACCGGCCTCACTCCCATCCCAAGCCATTCAGTACGACCACCGCGCATCCGGGAAGCGTCCATTGCTTTTGAGTGCCGGACGCTACAGGTGGTGGAGGTGGGCCGCTCCCGCCTGGTTATCGGGGAGGTAGTTTATCTGCATCTCGATGACGCTCTCGTTGACGATAATTTCCGCATCGACTTCACCAAGCTCCACGCCATTGGGCGGATGGCCGGCTCGCGCTACGCCCGCACCACCGACACCTTTCTTATCGAAGACGAAAAATTCTTCCCTGGCACTCGCTAACCTCTCTTATCATGGACCAAGAACTCATCGACCATCTGCTGCTGGCCGCTCGCAAGGAAGCTCAACGCCAAGGCTTGTTCGTCACGCTAACCATAGTAGACACCGGCGGGCACGTGCGGGCCGTGTTGCGCCAGGATGGATGCAGCTACTTCGCCCTCGAAAGCAGCCGGCAGAAAGCCGTAACGGCCTCGCAGCTGCGCATGCCCAGCCACGTGGTAGGCCAACTCGGGCAGCAGTTTCCCGCCCTGCAAGCTTCCTTCAGCAGCAACCGCGACATTTCCGGGCTGCCCGGCGGCTTTCCGATTCTGTGGCAGCAGATGGTGGTAGGCGGCTTGGGTGTAGCAGGCGGCAACTTTGAGCAGGACCAAGCCATTGGCGCCAGCGCAACGGCTAGTTTGCAAGCCTGGCAAGAAAGTCAGCCGCGGTAAAACACCGCTTCGGGTGCTTTACCGCGGCTGTTCCTTGCTTCCTGCTTTCTTCACGGCAGCAAGCAAATGCGCCGCGAGCTTGAGTGGCCTGGGCTTAGCTTAAGAAGCTGCTTAGCATCAGTCTGTGCGCAGGTTCTTGATGGGGTTGGCTGTGGCGGCTTTGATGGCTTGGTAGCTCACCGTTAGGAAAGCCACGGCGGCGGCCAGCGCGGCGGCTACCACGAAGGCCCACAGCGGAATGTCGATGCGGTAGGCGAAGTCTTGCAGCCAGCGGTGCATGGCCAGCCAAGCCGCCGGGAAGGCAATAACGGCCGCCACGACCACCAGCACCAGGAATTCTTTGGACAGTAGCCCCACGATGGTTGCCACGTTGGCGCCCAGCACTTTCCGAATGCCGATTTCCTTTTTGCGGCGCTCAGCAGCGTAAGTAGCCAGCCCGAACAAGCCCAGGCAGCCGACGAAAATGGCAATGCCCGTGAACGTGAAGAGCAGGGTTTGCAGCTTGTCCTCAGCCTTGTACATCTGGTCGAAGTTGTCGTCCAGGAACTTGTATTCGATGGGGCTTTCGGGGCTGAACTTGGTCCATACTTGCTTCACGCCATCCACGGAACTGCCAATGTTGTCGGCCTTGAGCTTCACGGCGACTTTCCAGTAGGCGTCGGGGAATATTTGGAGTACGGCAGGCTCCAGCTTGTCGTACAGGCTCTTGTAGTGAAAGTCCTTCACTACGCCGATGACCTTGCCCACTTTCAAGGAGTCGGGATTTTTGTCGCTCCACACTTGCCAGTGCATCGTTTTTCCTAAGGCTTGCTGCGGCGTGCCGAAGCCCAGTTCCTTCACTGCCGTTTCGTTGATGATGAAAGCCTGGTCTTTGTCGGTGCTCTGATCTTTGGAAAAGTCGCGGCCCGTCACTAGCTGCAAGCCCAGCGTTTTGATGTAGTCATAGTCTACCATGAGCTGCGTGACGCTGTAGTTCTTCTGCTCGCCGTTGGTGGGCACGATGATGCCATCGCCGGCTACCTGGTCGCCGGGGAAGCCGTAGCCGATGCTGGCCGACACCACGCCGGGCACCTGCTGCAGCTCGTTTTTGAAGGCCTCGTACTGCTTATTCATGGTCTCGCCGCGCATGGGGAAGAACATGATTTGGTCGCGGTTGAAGCCGAGCTCCTTGTTGTGTAGATAAGACACCTGCCGGAACACCACAAAGGCGCAGATGATCAGAAACACCGACAAGGCGAACTGCACCACAATCAGCCCGTGGCGCAGCCACTGCACCCGGCCAAACACGCCATCAGTCACCACGGCGCTTTTCAGCACTTTCACCGGCTGGAAGCTAGAGAGCACCAGCGCCGGGTAGAAGCCCGCCAGCAGGCCCACCACCACGGTCAGCACGGCCAGCAGGCCCAGCAGCGCGGGATTGCTGAGCAAGTCAAACGTCATGGTCTTGCCCGTAAACGCGTTCAGCGAGGGTAGCAGCAGGGCCGTAAGCATCGCCGCCAGCACCACGCTCACCAGCGTGAGCAGCACCGTCTCGCTCAGAAACTGTAGCATGAGCTGCTGTTGGCTGGCGCCAATGGTTTTGCGGATGCCCACTTCCTTGGCCCGCTGCATTGACTTGGCCGTGGCCAGGTTCACAAAGTTGAAGCCCGCAATCAGCAGGATAAATACGGCAATGACGCTCAGGGCCTTCACGTAGGTGATATTGCCCTTCACTGACGAATCGAATTTGAAGTTGGCCGAGTACAGGTGAATCTGGCGCAAGGGCTGCAAAAACGTCACTTCCTTAACCTGATCGTCCGGCGGCAAAATCGGGTTCACCTGCTGCTTAATGTAGCTCTGCAGCTTGGCCTGGACTTGGTTGGCGTCGGTGCCGGAGCGTAGTTTCACGTAGGTAAAAAACTGGTGCCAGCCCCATTTTTTCATGCGCTCCTTCGGAATTCCCGCCGCCGACATTGGTAGGATGTAGTTGATTTTGAGGTGGAACTTCGACAAGCCGTTGCGCAGCACGCCCTTTACCAGGAAGGTGGATTTATCCACCTTAATCTCCTTGCCCACCGGATTCTGGTTGCCGAAAAAATTGGTGGCCACTTCTTCGGCCAGCACAATGGACATGGGCGCGTCCAGAGCGTGGTCGGCCGAGCCGTATTTGAAAGGCAACTCGAAAATCCTGAAAAAGGTGGAGTCGGCGATGACGCTGTTGTCGACGTAGATTTTCTTCTCGCCCACTTCCAGCAAATTCACGGCCGACTGCATCAGAATCCGCATCGTTTGCTCGACTTCGGGGAAGTCCTGCTTCAGCGCGGTGGCGTACATGGGCGGCACTGGCGCGGCGGTTTCGCCCTTGATATGGTCCGCGTACAGGCGGTAAATCCGGTCGCCGTTGAGCACGAACTTGTCGAACTGCAGCTCATCGTACACGAAGAGGCCAATGAGCAGGCAGGCCGTTAGGCCGAGGGCCAGGCCGGCAATGTTGATAAGGGAAAAGCCTTTGTGCCGAACGAGGTTCCGGTAGGCAACGAGGAAGTAGTTTTTAAGCATGGTCAGTTCCAGCAGGGTTTGCTTGTGACAGGCGGACGGGGTGAGATGAATAGCGGGCCACCCGCTACTCATCTCGTAAGCAAAGGGTGGGGTTTACCCGGGCGGCTTTCAGCGCTTGGGTACTGATGGTGAGCCACGCCACCGACACGGCTAGCACGCCGGCACCCAGGAAATACCAGTATTCGAGGGCTATGCGATACTCAAAGCCCTCCAGCCACTGCTGCACCACCAGGTAGCTGAGAGGCAAGGCCAGCAGAATGGCCACGCCCACGAGCTTGGTTAAGTCGCTGGACAGCAGGCAGACAATGCTTAGCTCGCTGGCCCCAAGCACCTTCCGAATCCCGATTTCCTTGCGCCTTTTCTCGGCCGTGAAGGCGGTGAGGCCAAACAAGCCCAAGCAGGAAATGAGAATGGCCAGGCCCGCGAAGTAGTTGGCTAGCACGCTCACGCGCTGTTCGGCGGCGTACTGCGCCTGGTAGTCCTCGTCGAGAAAGTGGTAGGTCAGCTTCTGCCCCGGGTTGAACGCGGCGTAGAGCTGCCGGAGCTGGGCTATGGTTTCCTGCTCCCGGCTCGGGGCCAGCCGAACAAGGATGGTAGTGGTCGCCTTGGGCTCCAACCGAAAAATGAGGGGCTTCACTTTCTCGTGCAACGACTGGAAGTGAAAGTTCTTCGCCACGCCTACAACCCGCCATTTGCCGAGCAGCTGGCCCACCGGGTTTTCCAGACCCAGGCTGGCTACAAGGGCCTCGTTCACGATAATCTGAACGCTGTCGGTGCGGAATTGCGGCGAAAAGCTGCGGCCGTCTTTCAACTCAATGCCCAGCGTTTCGAGCAGGTCGAAGCTCACGCCCATGTGGTGGACGGGAATCTTCCGGCCTTGCCACTCCATCGGGATTCCCGCGCCGTCGTACGTGCCTATAAACGAGCCCAACATGCCGGAGGCGTTCACTATGCCCGGCAGCCGCTTTAGCTCGGCTAGAAAAGCCTCAGGCTGTTGGGCCGCTTTGCTCCCCGCTTCGAAGGCGACGACGCCGGTGCGGTCGTAGCCCAGGTCCTTACTTTGCACGAAGGCTAGCTGCCGCTGGATGACGAAGACGCAGACGGTGAACAGCACAGAGAGCATGAACTGGAAAACGACCAAGCCCTTACGCGTCCACAAGTCGGCAACTGAACCGGTGAGCCGGCCCTTGAGCACCTCCACCGGCCGTAGTCCCGAGAGGTAGAAAGCTGGGTAGCTGCCCGCCAGCAGCCCCGTCAGTAGGGTAATGCCGAGCGCCGAAACCACCAAATGCGGCCTGAAGGTCAGGGTGAGTTGCTTGCCAGTAATGCTATTGAACTGCGGCAGCAGCAGTTCAACCAGAGCCAGCGCAATGAGTAGCGCGATGAAACTCATGAGCACCGATTCGGTCAGGTAGTGCGCAACCAGCGAAAAGCGGCCGGCGCCCAGCGTTTTCTTCACTCCGATTTCCTTCAGCCGGCGCGAGGCCTTGGCCGTGGCTAGGTTCATGAAATTGATGCAGGCAATGACCAGAATAAACACCGCAATGGCCGAAAACAGCTTCACATACTCAATCCGACCACCCGACGGCACGCCGTTGCTGTACTCGCCGTGGAGGTACTTGTCGGCGTAGGGCTGCACGAGTAGGGTCCGTTCCTTGTTCGTGGTCAGCTTGCGCTGAAGCAGACCCGAAATCTTGGTTTGAAATTGCGCTTCGTCGGCGCCCTCGTGCAGCACCACGAAGGTGTTGAAAGGCCCATCCTGGGCCCAGTCAATCGACTCGCCCATTTTCATGATGCCCTTGAAGGCATCGAAGTTGAGCACGCAGTCAAACTGGTCGGTAGAATTAGCCGGAATGGGGCCGAACACACCCGTTACGATGACGGTTTGCTTGAGGTCAGCCAGTTGCCATTCTAGCGTTTTGCCCACGGCATTGGCCGCCGTGCCGAACAGCGCCACGGCCATTTGCTGCGAGAGCACAGCGGCGGTTTTGTTGGCCAGCACCCGGCTGACGTCACCCTGTTGCAGGTTGTAGGAGAAGATGTGGAAGAAGTCTTTGCCGGCAAATTTTGCTTCGGCCCGCACGGTTTTTCCCTTTGCCACCAGCGTGAGCCCGGGAAAGAAATTAGGTGGGGTGGCCACGGCCGCGTACTGGATTTCGGGCATTTCCTCGGCCAGCGCCTCGGCCAGTAGCGGCGCCGTGCCAGAGGTGTTGACGCCCTCCGCAGTGCGCTGGTTCTCCAGCACCTGAAACAGCCGCCTGGTATTCGCGTGGTAGCGGTCGAAGCTCCATTCATCGTGCACCCACAAGTAAATAGTGAGCGCCCCCGCCAAGCCCACCGACAAGCCAACGAGGTTGATGAGAAAGGTCGTTTTGAACCGCCTGAAATTTCGGTAAATCAGAAGTAGGGAGTGCTGAAACATACCAGTAGCAGAATAAGAATGAGCAGCTGATTGAGCTAAGAATGGCCAGGAGCAAAGCCTAGTGAGCCCTTACACACGAACGTTTTCGAGCACCACTTCCCCGTCGAGCAGCCGGATGACGCGGTGGGCGTAGCGGGCGTCGTGCTCGGAGTGGGTTACCATCACGATGGTGGTGCCGGCTTCGTTCAGCTCCGTGAGCAGCTCCATCACCTCGTTGCCATTGCTGGAGTCGAGGTTGCCGGTGGGTTCGTCGGCCAGGATCAGACTTGGGCTGTTCACTACGGCGCGGGCTATGGCCACGCGCTGCTGCTGCCCGCCCGAAAGCTGCTGCGGAAAGTGGTTGCGGCGGTGCATGATCTGCATCTTCTCCAGCACCCGATCCACTTTCTGTTTGCGCTCCGCGGCGCCCACGCCCAGGTAAATCAGCGGCAATTCCACGTTCTCGGCCACCGTCAGCTCATCAATCAGGTTGAAGCTCTGGAACACGAAACCAATGTGCTTTTTGCGCAGCTCTGCCCGCCGCCGCTCCGTGGATTGCGCCACTTCGGTGCCCGCAAACTGGAAGCTGCCGCCGTCCGGCTCGTCGAGCAGACCAATGATGTTGAGTAGCGTGGACTTGCCGCAGCCCGACGGCCCCATAATGGCCACAAACTCGCCATCGTTTACATCGAAGGAAACTTTGTTCAGGGCTTTGGTCTGCACATCTTCCGTACGGTAGATTTTTTCGAGATTGGCGAGCTTGAGCATGGCAGTAAGATTATTGCAGGTTGGAAGAGGAAAGTTGATTGCGGACCAAGCCTAAAGCGGGTCCGGGAAGAGGAAAAGGCCGTGATGCTCTATCTGGCATCCGCTTGCCGACTTGCAGGAGGGCCGAAGCTCCACACCCCTGCCGGCCGCTCGATACTGTGTCATTCACTCACCAGGCATCTGCTCACGCACGGCGGAGATGTTTGGCAAACGGACCCCAGATAGAGTGCACGGTTTACATCAAAGAGTTCTTCGCTAGGGAGGCTACTGCTGCTTCTCTTGCAGCACCAGCTCGCCCATGTTTTCGTAGCCTTCGTAGCTGGAGGTCACTACTTTGTCGCCGGGCTTGAGGCCAGCTAGCACTTCGTAGTACTCGGGGTTCTGGCGGCCCAGGCGGATATCGATTTTGTAGGCCTTGCTGCCGTTTTCGCTGACTTTGAAAATCCAGTTGCCGCCGGTTTTCTGGTTGAAGCCGCCGCGCGGTACTCGTACGGCTTGGGTTTGGTCGCTCAGGGCGAGGCGCACTTGCACGGTCTGGCCGCGGCGAATGTCGGGCGGGGTACCTTGCGTGAATTCGAGGTCCACTTGCAGGCCGCTCGTTACTTGCGTGAAGATTTTCTTTACGCTCAGCTCGTAGCCCTTGCCGTTGAGGGTCATTTCGCCCTTCAGCCCCGGAAAAATGCGCGAAATGTAAAACTGGTCGATGTTGGCGCGCACCTTCACTCCGCTTAGCATGTCGAGCTGACCGATGCGCTGACCGCGCGTTTTCAATTCCCCAATTTCGGCGTTGAGCGAGGTAATGCGGCCCGCCGTGGGCGCCTTGATGGTGAGGTCGTCCATCTTCTTGCGCATCAGGGCCAGGTTGCTTTGCATGCGCCCCACCGACTGCTGCATCTGGTTGACTTGCTGCTGCATAGCCATAGAATCTTGCCGCAGGGTTTGCCGCGTGAGCTGGTGCCGTCGCTGCTGGTACTGGTAGTTGTTCTGGCTTTGCACGTAGTCCTGCCGCGAAATCACCTTCTCGCCATAGAGCGTCTTATTGAGGTCGTAGAGGCGCTTGGTTTCCCGGAGCTGGTGGTCGATTTCGGCGAGTTGGTTGAGCTGTTGGATGCGGTTCTGCTGGAGTTGGTTGCGGGTGGTTTGCAGGTTGTTCATGAGGTCGAACACGGCCGTCTCGCGGTTCACCATTTCCAGCTGCAAGTCGGTGTTGGTGAGCTGAATGATGGGTTGGCCCGGCGTTAGCGTGGCCCCGTCTTCCACCAGAATGCTTTGCACGGTGCCGCCTTCCGGGGCGTCGAGGTAGATGGTCTTAATCGGCATCACCACGCCATCCACGGGAATAAATTCCTGGAATGGTCCCTTGGTCACTTCGCTGATAGTGATGCGCTCCGGGTCGACGTTGAGCTTGGACGGGCCGGCCGTGGACAGAAAGCTGGCCGTCAGCAGCCCCACCACCAGCACCACGCCGGCTAGCAGCAGTATTCTGCTCAACGTCCAGGTTTTCTTTTGAATCGGAGTATCCATGATTGATGTGTCGTCGAAGGCAACTGCCGGGAAGGCAATAAGAACGATGCCAAAACAATAATCTACTATAGTTCAGACACTTACACTAAACGTGTACAGAATCGCTCGATAAACCGTCCGCTTTTGATACAATAGTTGTGCGGTTCTGATACAGGGACGGATACACCGACGGCAGCAACCGGCCTGCACGACTCAAAAACCTCGTTTTTAGAAATTAGTACGGTTTGTGGGGCGTATATTCTTACTTCGTATTTCGAAGTGAGGGTATTTGCAAATTGTCTAACAGCAGCAGAGTTCATGATTTCCAATAAAGCGCGGGTATTGGTGGTAGACGACGACACGGGCGTGTTGTTTGCCGTGCGCATGCTGCTCAAAACCGAGGTGCAGGAAGTAGTAACCGAGAAGAACCCGGAGAACCTGCTGGCCCTGCTCAGCAAGCAGCGTTTCGACGTCATTTTCCTGGACATGAATTACAAAAGCACCCTCGGCACCGGCAACGAGGGGCTGTACTGGCTGAGCCGCATCCGCGAAAAAGACCCTACCGCCACGGTCATCATGATTACCGCGCACGGCGAAATCAGCACCGCCGTACGCTCGCTCAAAGCCGGCGCCACCGACTTCATCGTGAAGCCCTGGCACAACGAGAAACTGCTGGAAACCCTGGCCGCTGCCCTCCAACACAACGCCCGGCAAGCCAAAGGCGGCGCGGCCCGGCTGGCGCTCAAACGCCCCACGTCCTTCGCCGATTTCGACTTGCTTGGCGAGTCGGAGGCCATGCAGGAGGTATTCACCAAAATCGAGAAGATAGCGCCCACCGAAGCCAACGTGCTGCTGCTGGGCGAAAACGGCACCGGCAAGGAACTGGTAGCCAAAGCTCTGCACCAAAAGTCCTTCCGTGCCGCCAAGCCTTTCGTCACGGCCGACCTGGCCGCCATGAGCGAAGGCATTTTCGAGAGTGAGCTGTTCGGCCACAAAAAAGGCTCCTTCACTGACGCTCGGGAAGACCGGGTGGGTCGTTTCCAGGCCGCATCGGGTGGGACGCTATTCCTGGACGAAATCGGCAATATTGGATTGGCCCAGCAAGCCAAGCTGCTCACGGTGCTGCAAAACCGCCAAGTGATTCCGCTCGGCAGCAACGCACCCTTGCCCGTCGACATTCGGCTGCTATCGGCCACCAACGCGCCGCTGTACGAGCTGGCGGCCCACAACCAGTTTCGCAAGGACCTCATCTACCGCCTCAACACCGTCGAAATCACGCTGCCGCCGCTGCGGGCGCGGGGCGACGATGTGCTGCTGCTGGCCCGGCACTTTGCCGGTATCTACGCCGCCCGCAACCACAAGCCCACGCCGGACTTCGAGCCAGCCACTTTGCAGAAACTCAAGCAGCACCTCTGGCCCGGCAACGTGCGGGAGTTGCAGCACGCCGTGGAACGGGCCGTTATTCTGGCTGAAAGCGTCGTGCTACGACCACAGGATTTCAGCTTTTCGGCTCTGGAGCAGCCCGCCGTTGCCAGCCAACCGCCCCTGCTGCCGGAAGGCCCGCTGCAACTCAACGAAGTAGAAAAAACCACAATTCTGCGCGTCATTGAGCGCCACAACGGCAACATCACCAAGGCGGCCAAGGAACTCGGCATCACCCGCACGGCCCTCTACCGCCGCCTCGAAAAGCATGACCTTTAAGCGGCTCGAGTTCGGCATTTTCGGGCGGCTGCTGGGGCTGTTTGCCGGGCTCTACACGGCAGTGTACGCTGCGCAACAGTCGTTGTACGGGCTGCTTGTTGGGGCCGTGGCAGGCTTGGTAGTGCTGGCCCTGGAACTGGCCCGCTACGTAACCCGCGGCAACAAGGAGTTGGCTAATTTCATGCTGGCCGTGAAGTACCGCGACTTTTCGCAGCACTTCAACGAAGCCAATCCGAACCGGGCGCTGCAGCCTCTGTACGCGGCTTTCAACCAAATCAACGCTACGTTCCGGCAACTGAGCAACGAGAAAGAGGCTCACTCCAAGTACCTGCAAACCGTGCTGGAGCTGATTGACACGGGCATCATCTCCTACGACGCCGACGGCCAGGTGGAATGGCTGAACGAGGCTTTCAAGCAAACGCTGGAGCTGCCTTATCTGAAGAATATTCAGGCGCTACGCAAGCGCCACGCGGTGCTGTACGAGGCCATTCAGCAGCTGCGGCCCGGTGCGCCTACGGTGGTGAAAATCACAGTGGGCCGCAAAACCATGCAGCTGCTGCTTTCGGCCACGGCGTTCCGGCTCCAGGGCCAATCGTTCACGCTCGTTGCCTTCAAAAACGTGAGCCATGCTCTGGAAGAAACCGAAACCGAGGCTTGGCAGAAGCTGCTGCGCGTGATGACCCACGAAATCATGAACTCGGTGGCTCCTATTGCCTCCCTGGCCGATACGCTGCACCGCCACGTACGCCGGGAAATAGACCAGCCTTCCGCATCGCAGCCCGACCCAACTCTGCTCGACGATGTGGCCGAAGGCATCAGCATCATTCAGCACCGCAGCGAAGGCCTGCTCAAATTCGCGCAGGTGTACCGCGACATCAGCAAAATCACGACGCCACTGCTGACCACGGTGTACGTGCAGGAGTTGTTTCGCAGCATTCGCGGGCTGCTGAAGGCGCAGCTGGAGACCGAAAACATTGAGCTGTTAGTCTCGGTGCAACCCACTGATTTGGTGCTGCAAGCCGATTCTCGCCTGCTGGAACAGTTACTCATCAACCTCGTGCTCAACGCCGCCTACGCCGTACGTGACGCTGACCAGCCCCAAATTCAGCTGCTGGCCCGGCGGGAAGAGGAACGGGTAGTGCTGGAAGTGGCGGACAACGGTACTGGCATCGCGCCCGAACTGCTCGACAGCATCTTCATTCCCTTTTTCACCACCCGCCCCAACGGCTCAGGCATTGGCCTCAGCCTGGCCAAGCAAATCGTCCACTTGCACCGGGGCAACATCCGGGTGCGCTCCGTGGTGGGAGCAGGCACTGTTTTTTGGGTGGAGATATAAAGCATCCTGCGCTTCATTCCGTTGATTAGCTGCTCCTTTGCCTTCGCTCGGCGGTGGATGGTCTGGTGGTACGAATAAAATAAGTGGCCCAGGCCAGTAACCTTCCGGCGAATGCTCAGTTCCCACCATCAACTATCGAGAACCTGGCTATTGAATTTGAATTCGTGGTGGAATGGCCCGTGCTCTTTCCATCAAACACGCGGCGTAATGGTAAAACTGTTAACAATCCTTGGGGTCCTTTTTTGGGGGTTGCCCTTGTTTAGTGCAGCCCAGGCGCCAGCGGGTGTGGTAGTCGGCAGTACAGGCAAGATGTACTCCCGCATTCTCGGGGAAGAGCGGCCTTACTACGTCTACCTACCGCCAAGCGCTGGCGATGCCCTCTACAGTCCGCAACGCTACCCGGTTATTTACCTGCTCGACGCCGAAACGCAGTTTCAGGCCGTAGCCGCCATGGTAGACCGATTAAGCGCCTTGCGCCTAATGCCGGAAGCCATTATTGTGGCCCTGCCCAATACCAACCGAATCCGGGACCTGACGCCTACGCACATTGAGTCTGGCGTTTACATGGACCGCCAGGCGGCCGTTGCGTCGGGTGGCGGGGAGAATTTCACCCGGTTCTTGCAGCAGGAGCTTATTCCCCACATCGACTCCACTTACGCCACGGCGCCGTACCGCATGCTGGTAGGAACGTCGCTGGGCGGCTTGCTGGTGGTTAATACCTTGCTCCATCACCCCGAGCTGTTTCAAGCCTATGTGGCTATTGACCCTAGTTTGTGGTGGGACAATGAAAAGCTGGTGCGCGAAGCAGACGCTATTTTGAGCCAGAAAAAGTTTGCTGGAAAGAGTTTATATGTACCGGTGGCAATGGCTTTCAAAGCAACGGCCGATACGGTGACGGCCAGCAAACGTAACTCGCCGGAGAACCGCGCCCTGCTGGCCGTGCCGGAGTTCATCAAGTTGCTGAAACAACATCCTGGCAATGGACTGAACTGGGCGGCCAAGTACTACCCTGATGAGGGGCATAATACCCTACCCATGCCCGGCACTTACGACGCCTTGCATCACGCCTTCAGTGCATACCGTTTTCTGTCGGTCGACCACGTGAGCCTGCTAGAGCCAGCCGTGAGCAAGCTCCGCCCCGAGGCCGTGAGAGATTCGCTGCTCGTGGGCTGCCGCCGGATTTCTCGGCAGCTGGGCTACTCGGTACTTCCTCCGGAGATATTGGTAAACCGTTTGGGCTACGCCCACCTGCACGCTGGCCAACTAGCCGCGGCCCACACCTTTTTCGAGCTGAATCAGGCCAATTATCCAAAGAGCTTCAACGTCTACGACGCGATGGGCGACTACTACAGTGCCCTGGGCAACAAGAAGAAAGCTATCCGGGAATTCACGAACGCCCTGACCCTGCACAACTACCCGGAGACGCAGGACAAGCTTAAGGCGCTGCAGCAGAAGTGAAGAATTACGGTGCCCATAGCGCGGAAATCAGTTCCGTACACGAGTAGAGCGAGTATCCGGCTCCACGCCACTTGCGCTACCGCGTAGGAACCCGCCTCCGGCTCGTGCGCGGAACGGGTTTTCGCGCTACCACCTCTAAAAAAGCCATACTGTTGAGAACGGACTTAGTGGACCGGAGTATAAAGTAAGCCAGCCTGGTGGGCCTGTCAGCAGTCTTGATTGGGCGATTTCACCCTCGGCTTTACTTTCTACTTCCCTTCTGCCTCATGGACAAATCTCCAGCCTACGACCCGAGCCAAGCGGGCAAAACCGAGCAGCAGACCGCCAGCAACAACGTACCCAAAAGCGGCGAGCGGCCCGACCAAGGCGCTGCCCCCACTAGCGATAACTGGAGCACTTCGCCCGATCGTAAGTCCTTGGATGAGCGGCCGATGGAAGCGCCCGACACGCTCGGAGCCAAGCACCAGCACCCCATTCTGGCTCAGCCGCCGGAAGAGTTTACGGGTCTCAAGCTTACCAAACCGGCCAAAGTAGCGGCGGGCATAACGGCCGTGCTTAAGTCGGGCGCATTTGCGGTGGGCTACGACGGGCCCGTGCGTGGTACGCATGCCCTACTCAAGATGAACCAGAAGGACGGCTTCGACTGCTCTAGCTGCGCCTGGCCCGACCCCGACGACCACCGCTCCGTGGCCGAGTTCTGCGAGAACGGCGCCAAAGCCACCGCTTCCGACTCGCAATCTGACCCCGTGGGGCCGGAGTTCTTCGCCAAGCACAGCCTCGTGGACCTCTCGCACATGACGGACCGCGACCTGAACAACGCCGGCCGCCTCACCCACCCGATGGTGCTCCGGCCCGGCGCCACGCACTACACGCCTATAGAGTGGGCCGAAGCTTTCCAGTTGGTGGCCGATGAGCTGAACGCGCTGAAGTCGCCGCACGAGGCCATTTTCTATACTTCGGGCAAGGTGCCCAACGAGCCGGCCTACTTATACCAGCTTTTCGTGCGGCAGTTCGGCACCAACAACCTGCCCGACTGCTCCAACATGTGCCACGAAAGCAGCGGCGCGGCCCTGAGCAACACCACTGGCCTAGGCAAAGGCTCGGTCACGCTCAACGACATCTACGAGGCCGAAGTCATCCTCATCATCGGCCAGAACCCGGGCACCAACCACCCGCGCATGCTCACGGCTTTGCAGAAAGCCAAAAAGAACGGGACCAAAATCATCAGTATCAATCCGCTGCACGAAGCTGGCCTGCTGGCGTTCAAGAACCCGCAGGATTTCATGAACCCGCTCAAGGCCTTGGGCACCTTGCTCGGTGATGGCACCCCCATCACGGACCTTTACCTGCAAGTGCGCATCAACTCCGACCAGCTCGTGCTGCGGGGGCTGATGAAGTGCCTGCTCGAAGCCGAAGCTCTCAACCCCGGCCAAGTGCTCGACCAGGAGTTCATCCGCGAGTACACCACCGGCTACTCGGAGCTGATCGAAAACGTGAACAACACGGACTGGGCCGACATCGAGGAAACCAGCGGCCTGACCAAAGCCCAGATTCAGGAAGCCGCCAACCTCATTGCGCGCCACAAGAAGATTATCACTTGCTGGGCCATGGGCCTGACGCAGCAGAAAAACGGCGTGTACACGATTCAGGAAATCGTGAACATGCACTTTATGAAGGGTGCCGTGGGCATTCCGGGCGCGGGCCTGTGCCCGGTGCGCGGCCACTCCAACGTGCAGGGCGACCGGACCATGGGCATCTGGGAGCGGCCCACCGATATTTTCCTCGATTCGCTGGCCCAGGAATTTCGCTTCGAGCCGCCGCGGGAGTTTGGCTACGACACGGTGGAAGCCGCGAAGGCCCTCTACGATGGCAAAGTGAAGGTATTCATGGCGCTGGGTGGCAACATGCTCTCCGCTTGCTCCGACACGGAGTTCGTGGCCGAGGGCATGCGCAAGCTGCGGCTTTCGGTGCACGTGACGCCCAAGCTCAACCGCGGCCACCTCGTGAATGGCGAAATGGCCCTGCTGCTGCCCTGCTACACCCGCATCGACATCGACATGCAGAAGTCGGGGCAGCAGATTATGAGCTGTGAGAATTCCATGGGCGTCGTGAGCCAGTCGAAGGGCGTGCTGGAGCCGCTGCCGGGCCACCAGATGCTGAGCGAAGTGGCTATTGTGTGCGGCATTGCCATTGCCACTCTCGGCGAGCGCAGCACCGTGGACTGGGTGGGCTGCACCGAAAACTACGACCTAATCCGCAACTACATCGCGCGCACCATTCCAGGCTTCGAGGACTTCAACACCAAGCTGCGCCACCCCGGCGGCTTCTACCTGCCCAACGGCCCGCGCGAGCGCAACTTCACCACCGAAAACGGCAAGGCCAATTTCACCTGCACGCCCCTGGAAAAGCACGTGCTCGAACCCGGCCAGCTGGTGATGATGACCATGCGCAGCCACGACCAGTTCAACACCACCATCTACGACTACAACGACCGCTACCGCGGCGTGCACGGCGAGCGGCGCGTCATCTTCCTCAACCCCGAGGACATGGCCGACCGCGGCATCCGGGAGAAAGGTCTCGTCAACATCACCAGCCACTTCGAGGGCCAGCAGCGCCACGCCGAGAAGTTCATTGCCATTCCTTACGACATCCCGAAGGGCAACTGCGCCATGTACTTCCCCGAAGGCAACGTTCTGGTGCCCATAGCCTCGGTGGCTTACAAGAGCAACACGCCTACTTCGAAGTTTGTGATTGTGACCGTGGAGCGGATAGAAGTGCCAATTGGTGCCTCGACGGCCACCCCGGAGCGGGTAGCCGTGCCAGCGTAAAGCTTGGTTTTTGGCTAGCATGAAAGCCCGGCCATACTTGCGTGTGGCCGGGCTTTGCGTTTCGTCGTGTAGCTACCAAGCCCGGCGAAGCATAGCCGGGCAGGTTTAGAAGTTTGAGTACCTTCAAAAGAAGCATCGCTCACTGAGAGCAGTCTTGGTTGCAATAGCAACGCAGCAGCCATATTCTTCGTGGTTTGCTGCTGGGATACAGCGTAATTAGTGACAGACCTTTATCGAACAGATGACAAACGAACATCCTCTCTTGCTGTGCTTTCCCCAATGGCAAGGCACGGGCACAACCGACGCCGTGAAAATTGGCGCGGAGACGCTTTGCGCGGCATTTGCTGCACAACCAGTCACTATCCCGCTGTCGGATGAGCCGCTGACTACGCACTACAATATCAGCGGCTATTCGCCCTTGGTGGCGCAGTTGGAAACCGCTAAGGCCGTTTTGAATCAACACCAACCAACTCGGGTGCTCCTGCTAGCTGGCGACTGCGCAGCCGAAGTCGCGCCCATTCACTACCTCAACCAACGTTACGCCGGGGATCTGCTGGTGCTGTGGCTCGACGCCCATGCCGACCTCAACACGCCGGAATCTTCGCCGAGTGGCCACTTTCACGGCATGCCCCTGCGGTTGTTGCTGGATGGCGAGTTTCCCGGCACCTCCCTGCGCATCGACCAACCGCTAACGCATCGGCAAGTCATCTTTCTCGGCTTGCGCGACACTGACGCGCCGGAGGACCGTTACATTGCCGAACACGCACTGCCCGTTTTCCGGGATGCACCTTTCGCGTGGGAAGAGTTGGCCGCCGAAATAGCCAGCCGCAAGGCCACCAACCTCTACGTGCATCTGGACTTAGACGTACTGAATCCCGAGTCTTTCCCGGCGCTACAATGCCCTACTACCGGGGGCTTGGTAGCCGAAGAAGTGGCCCAGCTTATTGGTCGACTCATCAGCACGTACCAGGTGGTTGGTCTGTCACTGACGGAAACGACGGCGACCAAAGCCGAAGATCTGCAACCCATACAGGCTATTTTGCAGGAGTACAAGCAATGGCTTTTCCAGTCACCTGAAGCGCCGGTCAACTGAAACAGCTTAGGCCCCCGTTGCTGCGGTGTTGCTCATAATCTACAGTAGTTATTGGCTATTCGCTACCTCCGGACGGTACCCTTATGATAATGCGCATCTTCCTCAATCTGGCAGACACGGCCGAGTGCGGCGGCCAAAATAAAGCCTACTCAACATCATCAGCTACTATGCGCACGACTGCTTCAGTGGGTTAGTGCGCTTCTTCCGGCCTGGCGGTAGGCGGCGCCCAGGGCCCCACATGCGGAAAGTATTTCTGGCGCATTTCCTCAAGGCTGGCGGGCCGGGCCGCGGTGAAAATGGGAAAGTGAAGCGCATCCAGCTTGGTAAGCAGATAGGCTAGTTCGGTGTGTTCCTCGACGCTGAGATTACCGGCCGCCATGGAAGCCACCTGCGCCATGTTGGCGAAAAGCTGGAACAAAACGCCTTGGCCGTACTCCGTGATGGTGAGCACCTTGCTGCGCTTGTCGGTGGCGTGGGGCTGCTCCTCAATAAGGCCGGCGTTGAGCAGGCGCTTGATGATTTCGGTGCCGGTAGGCTTCTCGTGAATATTGCGGATAATAAGCTCGGTCTTGCTCAGCGGGCCGCGCCCGAAAGTAGTAGCCAGATACGTGAAGTCGTCATACGACAGCAGCGGCGTGTCGAGCAGAGCCAGGCGGCAGTATACGCGCAGGTAGCGGTACATGAACGTGATAAATTTACCGATAACCGATTCATCACTTTCTAAGGGGTTGCGTCCTTCGCGCTGCACGGCCTCCCGCTGCGGCGCCGGGGCGGCACCAAATCATTGGACGGTTTGTGCCGCTCCGGCGGGGCTTTTGAGCAATGTATAAGCACGATTACGACCAGTATATCGCCCCGCTAGGGCTCAACTATTCAGGCTAGGATATGGAGCAGCTTGGGTTGGCGACAACCTCATCGGTGGACCGCTGGCATATCTACCGGGCCCTATGTGCAACTTCTTGGCATTAGTTGAACGCCGGAAACAGAAAACCTTTATTTGGCTTTTTCTGAGTCGGTAGCACCTTGCTAATTCTGCATCAACAACTTATTACAAAAAATTATGAAAAAATTTACTTTGCTGCTGTTAGGCTGGCTGTGTGCTCTGCACACGCATGCCCAGACCACTCGCACTGTATCCACAGCCAACGACACCGGCGCGGGCTCCTTGCGCGAGGCACTGACCAACGCCGCCAACGGTGACCAAATCGTGTTTGCGGCGGGGCTGGCCAACCAAACCATCCGGCTCAATTCGCAGCTGGCCTTGAACAAGAGCGTGACCATCGACGGACAGGCGGCGCCAAATCTGACGCTTAGCGGTGAGAACAAGACGCGCATCCTGTTCATCGATTACAGCTTCGTTAACGTCACTATCAAGAACCTGACCTTCGCCAACGGCCGCGCCGTCGACAGCGACCCGAATACGAAGCTGCGCGGCGGAGCTATCGAGCTGCTCGACCCCAACAACCTTGTGCTTGACGGCTGCCGCTTCTACAACAACGTGGGGGAGCGCAGCGGGGCCTTGTTCGTTGGCTATTCTTCCAAGACCACAGTGACCAACTGCGTCTTCGACAACAACGACGGCTCGGTGGCCAACGACGGCTTCAGCGCCGGCGCCATCTCCACCTACGGCGGTGGGGCTAACTCAGACATTCTCTCCAACGGTATCGGCAACAGCGCCTTCCTGGATGTGCGCGACTGCACCTTCACCCGCAACAAAGGCATCGTGGGTGGGGCCGTGTACGTGCTGCTTGGCGGGCTGCGGGTAGAGAACTCGCTGTTCCGCCGCAACAGCTCCACGGAGGCCGGCGGGGCCATCTTCCAGGACGGCTGCGACGGCACCGAACGCGAGAACACCACCGGTGGCACGACCCTGATTCGCGGCTGCGTTGTCGACAGCAACAGCACCCGCGCCAACGGCGGCGGCTTGTTCCTGTGGGGCTACTCCAACGACAAGTACATCATCGAAAACACGACCATCGCCAACAATACCGTGGAGCGTGGTGGCCCGTACAACGACTCCAAGGGCGGCGGCCTGGACGTGCGCGACCGGGCTTCGCTGGTGATTCGTAACAGCAACATCGTGGGCAACGTGGCTCGGGCGCAGGGCGGCGGCCTATGGACCGATACCCGCGGCCCAGAGGGCATCACCATCGAAAACACCACCTTCAGTGGCAATAAGGCTTCCGCCGCTGATAACTCGGGTGATATCGGCGGGGCAATCATTCTCAACACGCCCGCCAGTGTGCGGACCCGAATTACCAACGTGTCGTTCGTCAACAACAAGTCGGATCGCGACACGGGCGGCATTTGGATTGGCAGTGAAGAAGGAGGCCGCAACGTGACGCTGACTAACTGCTTGTTCGCCGGCAACCGCTCCAGCTGGGGCGGCACGCGCGAGCAGAGCATCAACTACCCTGCAACCAACGGCGGCGGCAACTTCGTGCAGAATAGCGGCGGGGCCGTTGAGAGTACTCCCGGCGTAACTTACGCGGCCGATTTGAAGGTTTCCAGCTTGCAACAGGTGGGCACTGGCGGCAACAAATACCAGCTGGTGCACCAACTGCTGGCCGGCAGCCCGCTCATCGACCAGGGCGTGGCCGTAAGCCTGACCACCGACCAGCTCGGCAACACCCGCTCCACTGACGGCGACCAAAATGGCACCGCCAGCGTGGACCCCGGCGCCGTGGAATACTCCCCCAACGCCACCGCTCCGGTGGGCACCGGCACGGGCCTGGCAGGCGAGTACTTCGACAACATCGACCTGACGGCTTCCAAATTCACGCGCACCGACGCGACGGTGGATTTCAACTGGGGTGACGGCTCGCCGGACTCGCGCATCGGCGCCGACACCTACTCCGTGCGGTGGACCGGCCAGGTGCAGCCGCGCTACTCCGGCACCTACACGTTCTACCTCAACTCCGACAATGGCCGCCGGCTGTGGGTGAATGGTCAGCTCATTATCGACAAGTGGCTGGACGATTGGAACGTGACCTACAGCGGCAGCATCGCGCTGACGGCCGGCCAGAAGTACGACATCAAAGTGGAATACTTCGAGAATGTGGGCGGTGCTAACATCAAATTGGAGTGGGACAGCCCGCAGCAAACGCGCCAGATTGTTCCGCAGACGCAGCTTTACCCCGCACCCTTGGGCCCGGTTGCCGATGGCCTTTACACGCTCGAACCACAGTGCGCACCGGGTCTGCGGTTGGATGTGTCGGGCGCCAATACGGCGAACGGGACGAACGTGGGCACGTGGAACGAAAACGGCAACAACGCGCAAAAGTGGCAGGTGCAGCGCCAAGCCAACGGCAGCTACCGCCTCTCCTCGGCGCTGGATGCCAACAAGGTGCTGGACGTGAGTGGCATCAGCGCGGCCAATGGCGCCAACGTGCACTTGTGGGAGTGGCTCAACCAGGCCAACCAGCGCTGGACCATCATCGACGCGGGCAATGGCTACTTTGAACTGGAGCCGCAGCACGCTCCCGGCCAGCGCCTCGACGTGGCGGGTTCCAGCAGCTCGCCCGCCAACGTGCACCTGTGGCAGAGCTACGGCAACGCCGCCCAGCGCTGGCGCTTCATCCCGGTGAGCGGCTCGGCCCAACGCGGCTCGGCGGGTTCGGCTTCGACCAGTACGTCCCGCCTGGCAGCCCCGCTCGCCCTGTTCCCCAACCCCGCGCAGAAAGAAGTAACCGTTCGGGCTCAGGAAATCTTGACTGAAGTGAGCGTGTACAACAGCACGGGCCAAGTGGTACTAACCCGCAAAGCCAGCGTACGGGGCCAGGAATGCAGCTTCGATGTGAATCAGTTGCCAGCCGGAATCTACACGGTGCGGGCGCATACCGCCTCGGGTAAGCAAGCCGTGCAAAAGCTAGTAGTGCAGTAACTATTTCCGCTTGAAAAAGGCCCGGCAGATTGTTCTGCCGGGCCTTTTTGGTATAGGACTTATGCAGAGGAGGCTAATATATCTTTCCCGCAGAGTTATGCTGCTAAAACCCTGCGAAACTCTGCGGGAACCTCGTCAGAGCAAGCAAGGCGGAAGTGTTGTAGTATTAATAGTCTCTGAGTTCGGATCAGCATACTTTCGCATTGCATTGTTACTTATTTGCACGCCTCTGCAACGCCTCCGCTTTCTTCTTTTCATCCCCTTGCCCCATGCATCTCTCCATCATGGCTGCCGTCAGCGAAAACCAGGTTCTGGGCAAAAACGGCCAACTGGTCTGGCACCTGCCCGCCGACCAGCACTTCCTGGAACAGGCCGTACAGGGCCGCACCGCCATCATGGGCCGGGTAAGCTACGCGGCTTTCCGCACGTCTTATCCCGAAACCCAGTGCGTGGTCATCTCCAGCCAGCCGGACTTGCCCTTGCGCCCCCACGACCAGCGCGTGGCCAGTTTCGAGGCAGCCTTGCAGGTAGTGGCTGATGCGGAGGGTGAAGTATTCGTGCTAGGCGGGGCCCAAGTGTACGCTGAAGCCCTGGCCCACGCCGATACGCTTTATCTAACTCGCGTGCACGGCGTATTCGGAGGCGACACTTTCTTCCCGCCCGTAGATTTCACGCGGTGGCAGCTCGTGGCGCAGCAAGACCACCCCGCCGACGCCGAACACGCGTACGCCTTTTCCTTTTTGCGCTACGAGCGGCCATAAATCTTTGAACGGCTTCCTATCCTGCTTGGGCAGCAACCCGGAGCCTGGTTCACCTCCACTAATTCAGAGGAAAGGTTGTAGCTATCCGATATATAGGATTTATTAGTTCTTACTAAAGTCGGAAATGTCGCGCGCAAACTCTGTTTGTGCCTCGTTATTAAGATATTCCACTAAAGACGGGGGCTTGGTACAAGGCTTGGGGTGATGAGGTGAACCCTTAATCCCCTGTCCCATGCACGCTCACCTTGGCATTCCCGAGTCCCATCTTCAACCCATTGGCCTGGCGCTGAACACTCTGCTGGCTGATGAGTACGTGCTCTACACCAAAACCAAAGCCGCCCACTGGAACGTGGAAGGCCCCAACTTCCACACTCTGCACGAGTTTCTCGACGACCAGGCCGAGCAGTTGGAAGACATCATCGACCTAGTGGCCGAACGGACTCGCGCCCTAGGCCACTACGCCGCGGGTTCCCTGCACGACTTTCTGAGTCTGACCCGCTTGCTGGAAACCAAGGCCGACGACAACCACCCCGCTCCCGCCCTGCAAGCCCTACTCACCGACCACGAAACCATCATCCGGCAACTGCGCCACGACGTAGCAAGCACCGCCACTGCCGGCGACGCGGCCACCAGCGACGCACTCACGGGCTTGCTTGGCCAACACGAGAAAATGGCCTGGATGCTGCGTGCGCACCTGCCGGGCGGCAAGAATTCCGGCTCCTCCGCAACCAGCCAGCTGCTAACCCAAAGCCTCGATGGAACAGCTTCCGCGCCAACTTCCAATGGCCACTAAGAGGCTGAGAAAGCCGACTTACTGCTCAAATTCCATGCGCAACGTTTAGCAACACGCTTATGAAAATCGGTATTATCGGGGCCGGCAACATTGGAGCTACGGCGGCTCGGCTGTTCGTGCAGGCGGGGCACGAGGTGGCGCTAAGCAACTCCCGCGGCCCAGCTTCACTGGCCCAACTAGTACAAGAACTCGGGCCGCGGGCCCAGGCCCTGACCGTGGACGAAGCTGCCCGTTTCGGCGACGTTGTGTTGCTGGCGGTGCCCTGGCGCACGCCCAAAGCCTTGCCTTCGCCCTTAGCAGTAACCGGCAAAATCGTCATCGACGCGATGAATCCTTACGCCGCCAACGGAACCATTATGGACCTGGGAGTCTCCAGCTCCAGCGAAGAAACGGCCAAGCACCTGCCAGGGGCGCGGTTAGTCAAGGCCTTCAACACCATTTGGGTGAAGCATTTGGCCGAGCACGGGGCTCCCTACAAGCCCGTAGCCGACCGGCACGCCATTTTCGTGGCCAGCGACGACGCTCCCGCCAAAGCCTTAGTGGTCAAGCTGATTGAGCAGATCGGGTTCGCGGCGGTTGATACGGGTGGGTTGCGCGAGGGCGGCCGGCGGCAGCAGCCCGGAACGCCGCTCTACAACCGCACTTTTACCGGTGCCGCAGCCCAAGCCGCCGTTCAGCAGTTGCAAGCCGCCGGTAGCTAACCCAAGCTGCGAATTCTAGAATCCGCCTTCCGCCGCGGCAGCTGGTACCGTTTCCGTTTAAATTCCGCAGGCCCTATTTTTCTGCCCAATTCATCGGTAACCTAAATCCACGGCAACATGATAGCCTCTCCGCAACCCCTGGCCCAGCAGGCGTACACAGTGTTTGCTATGCAGCCATTGGCCCAGGTGCTGGGCACGTACGGCAAGCCGGCGGCGCACATCCGGCTGAATTGCTACACCATTTTGCTGGTGGAAGCGGAGATGGCGTTGTCGGAAGCCGATTCGGCGCCGTTGACGTTGTACTTCGTTAACCCTGGGCAACTCTCGCTGGCTAGCCTTCCCACTACGGCGGTGGGGCAGGCTCTTTCCTTCTCCGACGAGTTTTTCTGCCTGACCGGCGACGACAAGGACTTGCTGCTCAATTTCAACCTGTTTCACTCGGCCGAGGTGGGGCAGCCGCTGCTGGTACCGCAAGAGGAATACCCGGAAATAGTGGCCTTGCTTGGTACCATGCACCGGGAGTTTGAAGGCCAAGGCCTGTTGCGCGATACCATGCTGCGCTCTTACCTGAAGGTCTTCCTGATTCACTGCATCCGGCTCAGCCAGCAACAAGTTCTGGCCGGCCGGCCGGTGCCACCCAGCCTCTTCACCCGGTTTCGGACGCTGCTCGATGAACACTACACGGCGTGGAAAACGGTGCGCGAGTACGCCGACCACCTCAACGTCACGGCCAATCATCTGAGCGAAACCATCAAGAAGGAAACTGGCCTCCCGGCCCGCAGCCACATCCTGCAGCGCATTTCGCTGGAGGCGCAGCGCCTGGCGTACTTCAGCGACTTGTCGTTGAAAGAAATAGCCTACCGCCTGGGTTACGACGATGTGGCTCACTTCAGCAAATTGTTCAAGCGTTGCAATGGCGTCAGCTTCCTCGAATTCAAGGAGCAAACCCGCCAAGGCTGACCTCGGTGGTCCTCTTTTCTGCCGGTTAGGCTAGCCGTGAAATGTACCTAAGCACCCGTAGTTTGCCCATGGTAAACGGGCAGGTTTAGGCGGAAATTTGTGTAAACCAAACGGCAGGCGCATGGGCGCCAACCACTCCTTCATCTGCTTCTCCTACCCTTATGGAAGACCGTATCTTAGGCCTGCACCACATCACGGCCATCGCGGGCAAGGCCCAGCGCAACTTCGACTTCTACAGCAAAGTGCTGGGCTTGCGCTTCATCAAGAAGACCGTCAACTTCGACGACCCCGGCACCTACCATTTCTATTTCGGCGATGAGATAGGCTCGGCCGGCACCATTCTCACCTTTTTCCCGTGGGAGCATATCACGGCCGGCCGGCGCGGCAGCGGGCAAGCCACGGAAATCGGCTACTCCGTGCCCGCCGGCAGCCTCGATTTCTGGGTCCAGCGCTTCGAGCAACACAACGTGACCTACAACAAGCCCGCCGAGAAATTCGGGGAGCAATACCTCACTTTCCTCGACCCCGACGGCTTGAAGCTGGAGCTTATCGTTTCTAAAACGTCCGACTCCCGCACGCCCTGGACCACGCCCGAAATTGGTGCGGAAGTGGCCGTACGTGGTTTCCACACCGTAACGCTCACCTTGGCCAGCGTCAAAGGCACGGCCGAAGTTCTCACCGAGGTATTCGGCTACAAGCTGCTCGAACAGCACGTGAACCGCTACCGCTACGGCACCGATGCCGTGGAAAGCGCCGCCCTTATCGACCTGGTGGAAGTGCCCAGCGAAGGTCGGGGCGTCGTGGCGGGCGGCTCGGTGCACCACGTGGCGTTCCGGGTGAAAGACGACGCGACTCTCATGCGTTTCCGGGAGAAAGTGGCCCAGCGCGGCCTCAACATCACCCCGCAAATAGATCGGCAGTACTTCCACTCGCTCTACTTCCGCGAGCCGGGCGGCGTGCTGTTCGAAATTGCCACCGACAACCCCGGCTTTATGGTCGATGAGCCGCAAGCCGAACTCGGTACGCACTTGCTGCTGCCCCCGCAGTACGAGGCGCGCCGTGCACAAATCGAAGCTCAGTTGCCCCAAATCGTATGAGCGCCCTGTCTTACCGTCCGCTGACCTACATCTACCAGGCCGCCGCTGCGGGGGCTCCTACGCTGCTGCTGCTGCACGGCACCGGCGGCGACGAGCGGGACCTGCTGCTGCTGGCCCAGCGGCTGGCTCCCGGCTTTAACGTGCTTAGTGCGCGCGGCAACGTGCTGGAGGGTGGCATGCCCCGCTTTTTCCGCCGCCTGGGCATGGGCATATTTGATGAGGAAGACGTTGTGTTTCGTACCCACGAGCTGGCGCAATTCCTGCGCGAAACCAGCGTGAAAGAGGGCTTCGATCTGACTCGGGTAGTAGCCGTGGGCTATTCCAACGGCGCCAACATTGCCGGCAGTCTCTTGCTGCTCTACCCCGAACTTCTGGCCGGGGCCGTGCTCTGGCGCCCCATGCAGCCCCTCACCAAGGAGGTTCCGAACAACCCGGTTAGCCGGCCGGTACCCGTGCTGTTCATGCCCGGCACCCACGACCCCACCGTCCGCCCGGCCGCTTCCGACCAGTACGCGCAGTTGCTCACCAGCCGGGGCTTCGACCTCACGCGGAAAGACGTGCCGGCCGGTCATAATCTGGCGCAGGCGGACCTCGATACGGCCGCGGCCTGGCTTGGACGCCACTTTCCGGTTGCTGCCGCGCCCGCAGGTGCTAGCTCTTAATCTTACCGACAACTCTCATCGTAATCTTCCCCGCGCTTGTTTGATTGAGGCCTCTAACTCAGACCTTAAAAGCGGGTGCGGGGAAGTCACTTACTGGTATTTTTTATGGCCATGCCCAAAGGACGACTCGAAGCCTTCAGCGACGGTGTGCTGGCTATCATCCTCACCATTATGGTGCTGGAAATAAAAGTGCCGCAGGGAGCCGACTTTGCCACGCTGAAACCGTTGCTGCCGCGCTTCCTGAGTTACGTGCTGAGCTTTATCTACATCGGCATCTACTGGAACAATCACCACCACTTGCTTAGCAGCAGCCCCCGGGTTACGGCCGGCGTGCTGTGGGCTAATCTGCACCTGTTGTTCTGGCTTTCCCTCGTGCCGGTATCAACGGGCTGGATGGGTGAAAACCACTTTGCCAGCGCGCCGCTAGGGCTCTACGGGGTGGTACTGCTGATGGCTGGCTTGGCCTACTCCATCCTCCAGAATCTTATTGTGGCGGCCGCCGGGCCGGACTCCGCCTTGGCCCAAGCCATTGGCCGCGACTGGAAAGGCAAAGGCACCCTGGTACTCTACGGCCTCGGCATTGCGGCCAGCTTCCGCAACCACTGGATAGCCGGCGGCAGCTACGTATTGGTGGCCTTGCTCTGGCTCATACCCGACCGACGAATTGAGCGCACTTTCGGCAAACAGCATCCTGCCTAACCTGGGCCTCGTGGCATTTGCCCGCGCCAGTTGGCGGCAGTACAGCTCTGCTTCGGGCCTAACTCGCCAGTGCCCGGTAGCAATCCGCTAACTGCTTCCTACGGCGCCTCTGAAATGAAGCACCCAACACTGGCGGGGCCGCCAAGCAATGCCGTGATATGTGCATCAGCTCCCGTAGGTTGACTATGGAGCCAAAGCACTGCCCGCCAGAACTTTGTATTGTTCTTCGGACTCAGTATTCGACGAGGCCTGGCCGGAGAGCATACTTACATACTCTTAAAACCACTACTCATGAAACCATCACCCCACCTCCTCTCTCCCACCAACCACGCCTTGGTTCTGATTGATTTTGAAGGCCAGATGGCGTTTGCTACCAAAAGCATCAATGTGTCGGAGCTGCGCGGCAATACGGCTCTGATTGCGGGTGCTTCCCGGATTTTCAACGTCCCGACCATCGTGACGACGGTAGCCGAAGAAACTTTCAGCGGCCCCGTATTTCCGGAAATTGAGGAGTTCTATCCGCAGGCCACTTCCCACTACCTCGACCGGACGACGATGAACACCTGGGAAGACGAGCCCGCCTACCAGGCTATTACGGGCTTGGGCAAACAGAAACTCGTTTTCGCGGGACTGTGGACCAGCGTCTGCATTGTAGGGCCTGCCTTGTCGGCGTTGGCTGAAGAGTACGAGGTGTACGTAGTGGCCGACGCTTGCGGCGACGTGACGGCCGAAGCCCACGACCGGGCCATGCCGCGCATGATTCACGCGGGCGTGCGGCCCGTGACTTCGTTGCAATACCTGCTGGAACTCCAGCGCGACTGGGCCCGCACCGAAACCTACGATGCCGTAACGGCGCTGGTGAAAAAACACGGCGGCGCCTACGGACTCGGCGTGCAGTACGGGCACCGTATGCTCCAGCACTAGGCGGCCACCCCGGCAGCCCAGCCGGGCAAACAGAACTCGCGCGTCTGCTTCCGTTTGCTCGGCTGGGTTGCTTGGCTGCCTTTGATTTTCATACCTAGCCAACGGTACATCATGAGTGCCTCCCTTATTTTATTCAATGGCCGGGTGCATACCGTCGACCCGGCCCAACCGGCTGCCACGGCCGTGGCCATCGAAAACGGCAAGTTTGTGGCCGTCGGCGACGATGCCACGGTCTTGCGCCTCGCTACGAAAGACACCCGCTGCATCGACTTGCAGAAAAAGCGCGTCATCCCGGGCCTCAACGACTCGCACATCCACTTAATCCGGGGTGGGCTCAATTACAACCTGGAGCTGCGCTGGGACGGTGTGCCTTCCCTGGCCGACGCGCTGCGCCTGCTCAAGCAACAGGTAGACCGCACGCCTTCGCCGCAGTGGGTACGGGTGGTGGGCGGCTGGACCGAGTTTCAGTTTGCCGAGCGCCGCCTGCCCACGCTGGACGAAATCAACGCTATTGCACCCGACACACCGGTTTTCATCCTGCACCTCTACGACCGGGCCTTGCTCAACCGCGCCGCCTTACGGGCCGTGGGCTACACCCGCGACACGCCCGCGCCGCGCGGCGGCCAGATCCAGAAAGACCGTAATGGGGAGCCAACCGGCCTGCTGCTGGCCAGCCCCAACGCCATGATCCTGTATGCCACGCTGGCCAAAGGGCCGAAACTGTCGTACGAGCACCAGCTAAACTCCACGCGCCATTTCATGAAGGAGCTGAACCGCTTCGGCATTACGAGCGTGATTGATGCGGGCGGCGGCTTTCAGAATTATCCCGATGACTACCGGGTGGTGAGTGAGTTGCACGCCAAGCAACAGCTGACCGTGCGCATCGCCTACAACTTATTCACCCAGCGCCCCAAACAGGAATTCGAGGATTTCGAGCACTGGACCAAGTCAGTGAAGCTCCACCAGGGCGACGAGATGTACCGCCACAACGGCGCGGGCGAGATGCTGGTCTTTTCGGCCGCTGACTTCGAAGATTTCGTGCAGCCCCGCCCCGACCTGCCCGACCACATGGAAGCCGAGCTGGAGCGCGTGGTGCGCCTACTAGTCGAGAACCGCTGGCCGTTTCGGTTGCACGCCACCTACAACGAAAGCATCAGCCGGTTCCTCGACGTGTTCGAGAAAGTCAACCGCGACATCCCGTTCAACGGCCTGCCCTGGCTGTTCGACCACGCCGAAACCATCGATGCTCGTAACATCGAGCGGGTGAAGGCTCTCGGGGGCGGCATTGCCATTCAGAGCCGCATGGCGTTTCAGGGCGAGTACTTTGCGGACCGCTACGGAGCTACGGCCGCCGAGCACACGCCCCCGGTTAAACGCATGCTGGAAACCGGCGTGCCTGTGGGTGCGGGCTCCGATGCCACCCGCGTCAGTAGCTACAACCCGTGGGTGGGCTTGTACTGGCTCACGGCGGGCAAAACCGTGGGCGGCTTGCAACTCTACTCGGAGCACACGCGCCTCAGCCGCGAAACGGCCTTGGAGCTGTACACTCGGGGCAGCGCCTGGTTTTCCGGCGAGCAAGACCAGAAAGGTGCCATCAAGGTGGGGCAACTGGCCGACCTGACGGTGCTAAACCGGGACTATTTCAGCGTCGCGGAAGAAGATATCAAGCACATTGAGGCCGAGCTGACCGTGGTGGGCGGCAATATCGTGTACGCCCAGGGCGACTTCTCCTCTTTCTCCCCACCCGCCATTCCCGTTCTGCCCGACTGGTCGCCAACGGTTATTCGCAACGGCTATCATCCTGGGGCATCAGCGAGCGGGTCAGCGACTAGTTCGCAGGTGGCCAAGCAGACCACGGGCATTGCGGCACCCAGCCAGCACCACCTCTTGAGCAAGGTGCATCACTGCCTGGGCAGTTGCGGCGTGCACGGCCACCAGCACGATAAGGTGCGCACCAGCTCCGTGCCAGTCACCAATTACACTGCCTTCTGGGGAGCGTTGGGCTGCTCCTGCTTTGCCTTTTAGCCCCACCCATCCTCCGTTTTTTCTGGGGGTAGACTGGCTACCAAAGTCAGCTTTTCGGGGGCCACGAATCTCACTCACCTCTTAAAATCTCCATCATGGAACCAGACAACAAGGTGCTCTACATGAGTCTGCTGCTCACGCTGGTTGCCGGCTTCTGCGACACCGTGACGTTCATTGCCGCCAACGAGCTGTTTTCGGCGCACGTCACCGGCAACTTCATCGTGTTTGCTTACGACGTGGTGCACGACGCTGACAGCGAGGCGTGGACCCGGCTAGTGAGCTTTCCGGTGTTCTTGGTGGCCGTGGTGGTGGGTCGGTGGCTGGCCGGCCGCTCCCCGAACCGCTATGCCTTGTTGGTGGCCGAAGGCAGTTTGCTGCTGGGCAGTGGGCTCCTGGCATTGGCGGTGGCGCACTACCACTTGGCGCCCTGGTTAAGCCAGCTGGCCGCCATGCTGGTTGTGTTTGCCATGGGTTTGCAGAACACGTTCGGCCGTCTGTTCACCAAAGAAACCTACGGCCCCACCACCGTCATGACCGGCAACGTCACCCAAACCACCCTAGACGTGGCGGAAATGCTAACGGCCCCGGCCGGCGCAACCAGCAAAGCCGACGTGGTGAAAAAGCAGCTCTGGATTATCGTGGGTTTTCTGGTTGGCTGCCTGGCCGGCGGCATAGCAGCCCGGCAGTTCGGATTGTGGCCCGTGCTGCTGCCGGGGCTGCTGCTATTGGCCTTTGTGATAAGAAATCCGGCCCGCTGAGGAGAAAACGAGTGGCTTAGTGTACAGCCACTGCCTGTTCTGCAGGTACGGCTGTCTTTTCGGCTGTTTTGATACGACGTACCACCCACAAGCTTAGCAAGTTGGCCGTCACGGCCAAGTAGCCTACCCAGTCGTAGTGGAGAAGCGCGCCGCTGGTGGTTTTCACGACGATAAAGCCGGCAATAAACGAAGCCATGCCGGCCGCAAACTGCTGCACCGCCGTGTTCAGGCTCATGAAGCTCCCCCGCCGCCGCGGCTCTACCACCGACGTAGCCAGGGCCGTAGCCGGAATGAAGCGCCCGCTCATGATGATGAACAGGCCGGCCGTGGCCGTGAGAGCCAGCCCCAGCGGCATCGGCCCCAGATGCGTGATGAGCAACAGCATGGGCACCGAGGCCAACGAGCCCACCGTGAACACCCGCACCTTGCCGTAACGGTCGGCGAGGCGGCCGGCCAAGGGCGAAGAGAAGATGGTAGCTATGCCACCAACCAGGTAGATGTAGCTGAGTTGGTGTTCGGTGAAGCCCACATTGCCCACCAGGTAGGGGCTCAAAAACGAAACCACCGTAAACTGGCCCAGCATGAGCAAGGTGATGAGCAGCAATGCGGCCCGCACCGACGGATTGCCGAACAAGCCTATCACGGCCTCGGCTCGCTCCCGCAACGAGGTAGCCCGGTCGATGTGGCCGCGCATGTTAGGCAGCACGAAGTAAATTAGGGCCCAAACGCCCAGGCTCAGCAAACCGAGCAGGATGAAAGGCGCGTGCCAGGAATAGCGCGTGGCCAGATACAACCCAAACGGCACGCCCAGCACCGAGGCCACCGAAAACGCGCCCATCACAATGCCAATGGCCCGGCCGCGGCGCTCTTCCGGCACGGCATCGCCGATGATGGCCATTACCAGCGAGCCGAGCACCCCACCGAACATGCCGGTCAGGGCCCGCGCCGCAATCAGCCAGTGGTGGGTGGGCGCGGCCGCGCAAGCCAACGTGCCCAGCCCAAAGCCTAGGTAGAGGGCCAGCAGCGCGGTTTTACGGTTGTATCGGTCGATGAAGAAGGCAGCGGCCAAGCCCGAGATACCCGCGCTGAACGTGTACGCCGACACCACCAGCCCAAACTGCTGCGGGCCGATTGCCAAGGTCCGCATCAGCTGCGGCCCCAGCGGCATCATAATAACAAAGTCCAGGATGTTGGTGAACTGTACGGCTGCTAGCAGGGCCAGGAGCGTTTTTTCGTTTTTCATGTACCCCTAACAAATAAGTACCACCCCCGGAATATTATTTCCGTGTGAAGAAGCAAAGTTAACCCCGCGGGCGCGACTACGCAGGCTAAGAATGTGTCGGGGTCTTACATGCCAGTTGTATTGATCCATATAATCCATACAATCTAGGAAGCTGTTCGAGTTGGGCCGTGTGGTCAGTAAAGCGCCAACCTGTGGAAGAATATCTACTGAACGATGTTGGACTGACGAAGCGGGACAGGTTTCCATGTCACTCAACATGATGGGCAAAAGAGTGAATCGACCTTATTTCTATCACACATCAGCTGTGCGTCTGGAAAGCTAGTGACGCGCCAAGCGGGTAGAGCGTAAGCGGGAGAGAGTGGTGGCCAACAATGGACGTCGTAGCAGTGTACCTCATTGACTCAAATTGCTGCGGTTCAGCTCAGCTCGATTGTTCCGCGCGGCGAGGTGATTGTCGCAATCAGCCTGGGCGCGTCTCCGCGGGCCACGCGTAAGGGTACGTTCAACTTGGATAGCACAGATCGAACGGCCGGCGCGTGGTTGTGCTCTGCGCGTAGTCCGACCAGATACGCTCCCGATGGGGCGTCATTGGCGGGGTGAAGTGATTCTCCCCAGTCAATAAAGAACGGCACGAGGCCGTCGCCGAGCAGCACTCCTGGGTCCGTCATCCGCCACGTCAACGTTGCGCCGTCTGGCCGGCGCCTCTCTCCGTTTTGAACGCGGCCTAACCGCAGGTCTGCCGCAGCACCACGACCGATTTCCTCGTCCAGGTCGTTGGATTTTACAGCCCACCGGAATAATCGTGGGAACTCCGCCATTCGGTCAAAGAACGGACCTCGCGGTCTCACATCGGGTTGAGCAGGGTCGGGAGCCCGAATTTCCAAGTAAGATGTCGGTCCCAGTCGCAGTAGCGCGTTGCGCGTGCCTCGACCCAACTGGCTCCCGCCGTAAGTAGCCGCAACCCCGGTTAAGTCTTCGATGTACCGCATGCTCTGCTCAAGATCGGGCGTCGCGTAAATGAGATGATCTACCCGCGCGAGCACCGAAGGCGCAAACGAGTGGCTGCGGCCTCGCCCCGCAATCAACGTCGTACAAGCGGCGGCAATAGAGCCTACAAAAAGTCGTCGGTTCATAGATTTCGCCCTCAAGCGCCGCGACGCTCGATAAGGACGGGTCGCTTCAACCTGGAAGGAGTTTGATTATGAGGTTGATAGAAGTTGTCGAAGCTACGACGAATACCATTATTCAAGGCTGAACGGTGGAATGGCGTCCGACACTCTGCATAGTGAAGTAGTGGCACAACCTAATGGGTGCTAGATGTGAGGTCGGCGTGAGAAGCCCGCCTACTTAACCGAATGCGAGCAGAGTGCCAGCACTCCAACGGCCGTTTCGCATAGACAGCGTTGAGCTTGCTAAAAATCATAACATCAACACCTTATACCCATAACCCTGTCATCACATGCTTGGGGAATCTTTGCGCCTTCGTTCCAAACCCCACACCTATGCGCCAAACCTTTCCTCTCCTTCTGGCTCTTTGCATGCTGCTAGGCAGCTACCAGAGCTTCGCTCAATCCACGGACGCATCCATTGCGGGCCGGGTCGTGGATGAAAAAGGCGTGACGCTGCCGGGCGTCACCATTGTGGTACGCAACGAGGCCACCGGCTTCCAAACCACCACCGTCACCAACCCCGACGGGCGCTACTTCCTGCGGCAGTTGCCGCTGGGCAAGCCTTACACTGTGCGGGCCAGCTACATCGGCTCGGCCAACCAAGTAAAAAACGACCTGGCGCTCAACTTCGGCGACCAGCTGGCCGTGGATTTCACCATGCAGCCGGCTTCGGTGGGGTTGCAGGAAGTGGTGGTGCGCGGCAACGCCCTCAGCAGCCGCATCGACCGGCTGGGCAGCAGCACGGCCATCACCGACCAAACCATCCGGCAGATTCCGGTCCTCAACCGCAGCTTCACCAACCTGGCCGCGCTGGCGCCCACCACCAACGGGGGCAGCGTGGGCGGCCAGCTGCCCTCTTCCACCAACTATCTCATCGACGGCGTGAGCGCGCGCAACAACCTCACGTCGGGGGCGGTGGGCAACGGGCCGTACTCGCTCTCGTTGGAAGCCATTCGGGAGTTTGAGGTGGCCACCAACGTCTACGACGTAACGCAGGGCCGGCAGGGCGGCGGCACCATCAGCGCCGTCACGAAGTCGGGCACCAACACGTTCACGGGCTCCGTGTTCGACTACTACCGCGCCGACTTCCTGGCCAGCCCCTACGACATCCGGGGCAACCGCCGCACCCAGAATTTCACCACCAACCAGTACGGCTTCAGCCTCGGCGGCCCCATCCTGCGCGACAAGCTGCACTTCTTCGTGGCGCTGGACCGGCAAGACCAAACGGCCCCGTTTTTCATTGCCGACATCCAGTCCGATGCCGATGCCAACGCGCTGGGCATCAGCCGGGGCGCGCTGGATACGGTGCTCACCATTGCCCGCACCAAGTACGGCCTGAGCGATGCCCGGCAGACCGGCGAGTTTGAGCGCATGACGGTCAACAACACGCTCTTTACGCGCCTCGACTGGCAGATCAACGAGAAGAACCGCGTGACGCTGCGCAACAACTACAGCGACTACGACAACCCCTACAGCACCGACGACAACTCGGCCATCAACCTGTACGAGGTGTACGGCAACTTCAAGTCGCGCGAGAACAGCACGTTGGCCTCGCTGCGCACACAGTTCAGCGCCAACCTGCTCAATGAGCTGAAAGTGCAGTTCCAGACCGTGAAGCGCGACTACACGCCCAACGAGCTGCTGCCCGCGGCCAACATTCCGCGGGCCATCGTCACGGTTCGGTCGCGGCTGCCCAACGGGCGCCAGGGCAGCACGTCGGTACAGCTCGGCGGCCAGCGTTTCACGCCCGAAAACAACCTGGAAAACCAGGTGCAGCTCGTCAACACCACCTACCTCACCAAGGGCAACTACAACTTCACCTTCGGCACCGACAACACCCTCACTTATCTGGATACCTACATTTCCAGCGAGCAAAATGGGCGTTTCGTGTTCAACAGCGTGCAGGAGTTTAATGATCTGAACCCGACGCGCTACGCCCGCGAAGTGCCGCTGCAAGGCGTGCCCTCGGTGCAGCAGTACGTGCTCAACACCTCCCTTTTTGGCCAGGTGCAGTACGAGCCCCTGCCCCACGTGGAAGCCATTTTCGGGTTGCGCTGGGACCTGACCAGCTACCTCACGGCCGGCGACTACAACCCCGTAGTGGAAGAAACTCTGGGCCTGCGCACCGACAACAACCCGACCGACTGGAACAACATCCAGCCCCGCGTGCAACTGACCTGGGACGTGCGCGGCGAGCGGAAGAGTATTGTGCGCCTGGGCGGCGGTATCTTCTCGGCCAATCCCGTGAACTACTCCCAGGTCAACAACATTCAGAACAGCGGCACTAAGGTGGCTTCCATCGACGTGACGCGGCCTTCGACGGGTACCAACCCGGTGCCCCGCCCCGACTTCCCCAGCTACCGCGCCGACCCTTCCACGGCGCCCGGCCTGCTGCCCGGCGTGCCGTACGTGTCGACCATTAATTTGAACGACGAGGATTTGCAGGTGCCCAACATCTACAAGGCCAACCTGAGCGTGAACCGCATCGTGAACAGCTGGCTGCGCGTGGGCGTGAACCTGCTCTACTCCTACACCCGCGACAACTACGTGTACCTGGACCGCAACCTGGTAGACCAGCCCTACTTCACGCTCGACAACGAAAACAACCGCGGCGTATTCGTGCCGGCCAATACCATCACGCGAGCCGGCATCACCAACAACGTGCTGGGGCGCAAAACGCAGTCGGTGGGCCGGACGCTGGAATTCACCAACGGAGCCAAAGTGCGGCAGGCAGCGGCCATAGTCGATGCCGAGCTGCGCTATTTCCGCGACGGTTTCTTCAACGCTAGCTACACCCTCAACGACACCCGCGACAACACGTCTTACAACGGCAACGTGGCCAACACGTCCACGTTCCGGCCCATCAAGTCGGACCCGCGCAGCCTGAGCGAGCTGGACTACTCCGACAACCAGTTCCGCCACAAAGTGGTGTTCTTCGGCTCTTCACCGACGGTGAAGGGCTTCGCGCTGAGCGCCCGTTTCACCGGCCTCGGCGGCACCCGCTACTCGCTGCTCGTGGATGCCGACATCAACGGCGACTTCGTGGGCGGCCCCGGCACCGACAACGACTTGGCCTTCGTCTTCGACCCCAACAACCCGGAAACGGACCCCGCCGTGGCCGCGTCCATCCAGAAGGTGCTCGACAACCCCGACAACCGCGCCCGCGACTATATCCGGCGCAGCATCGGCACCATTGCCGACCGTAACGGGGGCGTCAACCCGTTCTCCGGCACCTTCGACGTGCGCCTGCAAAAAACCTTCAAGACGTTCAAAGATCAGGGCCTGACTTTCAGCGTGGACGCCTTCAACTTCGCCAACCTGCTCAACAGAGATTGGGGTGTCAACTACAACCTGGGCAACCAAAATTTACTGGTGGTGGCCGCCCCAACTACTGCCGATCCTACCCCCGGCTTTGACCAGGCCACCCGACGCTACCGGTACCGCGTGAACGAGAACGTAGGCGTCATCAACCAGAACGGCACACCCTACCAGTTGCAGCTAGGCGCGCGATACTCTTTTTGATTTGGTTGTTGGTTGGTGGTTTTTGGTTGTTAGTGCAGTCCTCCGGTCAGTGTGTTGCTTCGGCGCTGTCAACCCGTTCTCGTCTCACTTGATGTGTTGCGGGGTTAGTACTTGGCTGTGCCTTATGAGTCCATTTAGCAACCCCACATTTTGCAGCTGGCAGACAAGCCCCGGAGGGCCTGCATATCGGTAGAAACAAGGACCATAAGGTTGGGTGAAGCCCCAGAGGGGCGACATATCGGTAGAAACCAGCTCTTGCATACAGAAACCAAGCCCCGTAGGGGCGACACCCAATCGTGGGATGGTTTGTGCCGCCCCGATGGGGCTCTGGAACGGTAAGGACGCACAATGACTACCCATATGCCGCCCCTACGGGGCTCGCTTACTGACTTCGCAACGTGAGTCAGCAAAACACCAACCAAGCACCATACCCAGGGCAATGTAGCCTGGGCTTTAGCCCGGGAGAATCGGCACCCCTTGACCCAGAACCCGGGCTAAAGCCCAGGCTACAGACCGCCACAAACCACCAACCAAGCACTAAGCACCAAGCACCAAGCACCAAGCACTAAGCAGTACCAACCTTTTCCAGATGAAAGCATTGTATATCACGGTAGGGCTGAGTTTCGGCCTTGCGTTTTCCTCGCTTGGCCAGGCGGCTAAGCACGTGGTGCTTATTAGCATCGACGGACTGCGGCCGGATTTTTACCGGGAAGCCAAGTGGCCCACACCTAACTTGCAGCGTTTGGCCGCGCAGGGCGCTTCGGCCGATGGCGTGCGGAGCGTGTTTCCGAGCGTCACGTATCCGTCGCACACCACGCTCATAACGGGTGTGGCCCCGGCCCAACACGGCATCTACTACAACTCGCCCTTCGAGCCCGATGGCGCCACCGGGCGCTGGTACTGGGAAGAAAACCTCATCACCACCGAGACGCTCTGGGACGCCGTACGCAAAGCCGGCCTCAAATCGGCGTCCGTATCGTGGCCCGTGTCGGTGGGGGCGCCCATCGACTACAACGTGCCGGAAGTGTGGGCCCTGGACAAGAACGTGGACCGCATGGCCCCCATGCGGGAGCTGACCACGCCCAAGGGCCTGTTCGAGGAAATCGAGCTGAACGCCACCGGCAAGCTCACGGCCCGCGACATGAGCAGCGACTACGTGAGCGGCGACGAAAACGGCAGCCGCATCGCGGCCTACCTACTCACCACCTACAAGCCCGCGCTACTCACGCTGCACGTGTTTGGGGTAGACCACGCCGAGCACGAGGATGGCCGCGACGGCGAGCACGTGCGCCGGGCCCTGGCCACCGCCGACTGGGTGGTGGGCAACATCGTGGAAGCCCTTACGAAAGCCGGCATCCAGGACCAAACGGCCGTCATCATCACCGGCGACCACGGCTTCGTGGACATCAACACCACGCTGGCCCCCAACGTGTGGCTCGCGCAAAGCGGGCTGTACGGCGCAACTAAGGGCGAGTGGAAAGCGCAGTTTCACACCTCCGGCGCGTCGGCTTTCTTGATGTTGAAGAATAAAAAGGACAAGAAAACCGTGGCCCAAGTGCGGAGCTTGCTCGCGGCCCTACCCGCTGAGCAGCGCAAGCTTTTCCGGGTGGTAGACCGCTCCGAGCTAGACCAGATCGGGGCCGACCCGAACGCGGTGTTGGCCCTGGCGCCCGTATCCGGCGTGGCCATGAACAGCAGCCGGGAAGGCGAGCCCGTGCGCCCCGGCAAAGGCGGCACCCACGGCTTCTTCCCCGATTTCGCCCAGATTCAGACGGGCTTTATCGGTTTCGGCCCCGGCTTCACGGCCGGGCAGGTGCTGCCCCAGATGTCGCTGCAAGATGTGGCTCCCATCACGGCCCGGCTGCTAGGACTGCCCTTCAACGGCACCGCCAGCCCCCTACCCGCGCAAGTCGTGAAGCAGTAACTGCGCTGCTAGCGCCATCTTAGAAGTTGTTTTTGTTGGCTTCAGAACGTCATGCTGAGCTTGTCGAAGCGTCTCTACCGAACGATTTCAGCGCAACGACGTGGTAGAGATGCTTCGACAAGCTCAGCATGACGTTCGACAGAAATTGATTAGCTAACTTAAACAGCTCCTCAGGCTGGAGCAGTAAAGCAACACCCCGCTTCACACTAGCGCGAAGCGGGGTGTTGCTTTACTGCTCCAGCCTGAGGAGCTCTACGCTTTTATACGGCGCCAGCACCTAGCGGCATTCTGAACAGCGCCGCCACGGCGGGCTCACCCTTTTTGGCTACCCGTGCCCGGCCATTCTTTCCGCTTTTCGCGAGTTAGCCGCGCTTGATGTTTGCAGCCAACAGTGGGGGCCTGATAAGAATAGAAATATGTGGCATGAGCCAACCTCAACCTTAGAGTAGGAGTGCCGAACGAGAAGCACAGTATGAGCACCTGATGCTACTGGCTCCTTGACACAATACAGTTGGCAAACCGGGTTGTATAGAGTTGTTCCTTAAGCACAAGATTTGGTTACAAAACAGGGAATCATGTTGAAAAATAATTGCATTATACAACTATTTAACCTGTAAAATAAGCCGTATCCAACGTAGATGTTCGCCAGAAAATGTTCACTCGGTTTGGATTTTATAAAGTTAACTGCCTTATTTGAAGCGCCGATACTTGTGTTAGCCCGGATTTTGAGCTGACAATAAGCATATAGTAGTCAGCATATTGCTTGCTAATAACGTTCTTTCTGTACTCGTAAAACACTCAGCTCCACTGCTGACACCGCCTCACTAGCAATAGCGTGGCCTTGCCTCGCGCAGTTTTTGTACACTGCATAGAATGCACGGCTCGCCCTTGCCACCAATTTCTTCTGGGAAGGCGACTCAATCAGCGTCTGCGGGCGAAGCCCATCCACTGCTGTAGAACACGCTCATACTTCCACTCACAACCCACAACCAAACTCTTTCTGACCTATGAACAAGCTTTATTCTTACGGCCTGAGTGCAGCCCTGCTGCTCGGCGGGCTCAACGCCACGGCTCAAGACCGAGCCGCTGGCCCGGCCTTTCCGCTCGGCAACAGCCAGGCGCTGGTGCGTCAACTGGAAACCCAAGTAAAGGCCGGTGGCGCGCAACGCCAGAAGCCCACGGTGACCTTGCGCGTGTCGGCCACGCAGGCCTTTACCGGCCAAGTCAACCACCGAGAAGATGTGTCGGCCACAGGCGAGTACGTGGTGGGGGAAATTCAGGGCGTCGCCGGCTCGTCGTTTTTGCTGCGCATCAATGGGGCGCAGGTAGAAGGCAATATCGTGCTGCGCGGCACCAAGCAGGCCTACGCCTACTCCGCCGACGCGCAAGGCAACGTAACGGTGCAGGAAGTCGACATCAACAAGGTCGTCTGCATCGATTACAACAAGCCCGTGGACTACCGCGAGCTGGCCTCGGCGGGCGCTACGGCCAACCGCGCCGCCGTCGTTTCCCTGCAAAGCTTCCCCGGCGCCCGCGGCTGCGTTATGCTCGACGTGGACGGCTACTCCCTGCCGGCCGGTACGGGCTGGAACAAGGGCAACGCCTACGAAGCTCCCTCGGCCAACATGACCGATGCCAACGTGCAAGCCATGTGGGAGTTGGTGAGCGAGGACTTCCGCCCTTTCAGCATCAACGTCACCACCGACGAGGCGGTGTTCAACTCCTACCCCAAAAACATGCGCATGCGGTGCGTGATATCGCCGGGCAGCGCCAGCACCATCGCGCCGGGCGCGGGCGGAGTGGCCTACCTGACCTCGTTCCGCTCCAACGACGACACGCCGTGCTGGGTGTTCATGTCGGCGCCCAAATCCGGGGGCGAAGCGGCCTCGCACGAAGTGGGCCACACGCTGGGCCTGAGCCACGACGGGCGCGTGAGCCCCAGTGAGGCATACACCACCAACAACGGCAACGCTAATACCCAGTGGGCGCCCATCATGGGGGCGGGCTACTATAAGCCCGTGACGCATTGGAGCAAGGGCGAATACAACAGCGCCAACCAGAAGCAAGACGACCTGGCCATCATGAGCGGCTCGACCTACAACGTGGGCTACCGCAACGACGACCACGGCAACGACATCGCCGGCGCCACGGCCCTGACCCGCAGCGGCACCAGTGTGTCGGGCAACGGCGTTATTGAGCGGACCTTGGACCAGGATTACTTCTCCTTCAGCACCAGCGGCGGCGCCATTAGCCTGAACGTGAATACGGTGAGCCGCTACGGTAACCTCGACATCGTGGCGCGACTCTTCACTAGCAGCGGCACCCTGGTGGGCTCCTACGATGCGGCCGGTGGCGGCAATCTGAATACGGTGGTGAGCGCCGACCTGGCCGCGGGCACCTACTACCTGCAAGTGGACGGCACCGGCTCCGGCGACCCGGTCAACAACGGCTACTCCGACTACGCCTCGCTGGGCATCTTTACCATCGCCGGCACCGTGCCAGCTGGCACCAGCACCCCAGCCCCGGCTGGCGTGGCCACGCTCTACCGCGACTGCGAATCCAGCGGCACGGCAATCGGGTTGGAAGTGGGCGATTATACCCTGGCCCAGCTCCAGGCGCGCGGCATCTTCGACAACGATATTTCGGCGGTGCGTGCCAACAGCGGCTACGAAGTCCAGTTGTTCGAGAACGACAACTTCCAGGGCGAATTCATCACGATAGTAGGTGAAACTCCTTGCCTGGTGGCGCGCAGCTTCAACGACCGGACCACCTCCCTGCGGGTGCGCACCGTGGGCACGGTCACCGTGTACAAGGACTGCAGCTTCGGCGGCTACGCGGTGGCCCTGCCGGCCATCGGCACCTATAGCACCAATCAGCTGCTGGCCCTCGGCATCCTCAACAATGACATCTCTTCGTTGAAAGTCAACAGCGGCTACGAAGTGGTGCTCTACGAAGACGACAACCTCGGCGGCGCCTCGCTCACCATCAGTGGCGAAAACAGCTGCCTGGTGAATAACAGCTGGAACGACCGGACTTCTTCGATCCGGGTGCAGAACGCGGGCAGCACCACGGCCAGCGCCGGCGGTGGCTCAACGAGCGGGACGGTACAAAGCAGCCTAGCGCCTGCTGGGGCCCTGGAGCTGTACCCCAACCCCACCGCCGACCGCCTCATGCTGGCCTCGGGGGCTGAGTTGCAGGGCGGAGAACTGCGCATTCTGAGCCTGGAAGGCAAGGAAGTGTGGCGCGGCACCTGCGAGGGCTCTACCCTGGACGTGACGACGCTCAAGTCGGGCCTCTACACCGTGATCCTGCTCACCAAAGACCGGCAGCAGCTCGTTTCCCGCTTCAGCAAGCAGTAGGCTCCGGCGAGCGGCTTACAGAAACTTAGAGCGAGTTTACGGTTGCCGTACGGGGTGTAGCGCGAAGCTCCGGCTTCGCGCATCGTTGCTGACATTGAACGACTGGAACCGCACTGCTACAACGCGAGTCGTTCAACGATGCGCGAAGCCGGAGCTTCGCGCTGCTGCTCCCGCAGCCAGTACCCCAACTCAAGAACCGCTATAGGAAAAGCAGGCAGCGTTTGCTGCCTGCTTTTTTGTGTGCTCACCCTAAGCTACGTGAACAGCAAATGCACGAGTCCCGGCCGTTGGCCTGGGCTGTACCGGGCCGTGGTGCGGGCAAGAGTGGTGGTTAACGCCGTGAATTATACTATATTGACTAACTAGCGCGCCCGCTCCGCAACGACACGCAGGCCAGCCCCTAATGCTTCCGCGCCGGTACTGGCTTTGCGTCTCTGCCCGTCCGTTTTCTCATTCCCGTAAGCCATGCTGAAAGAGTTACCCGATGAAGTATTAGGGGCGCTGATACTGGTCGTCGTTCTTCCGCTGCTGTATTTCGCCGCGCGCCTAGCCGCCAACATCAACAACACGTGGACGGCCTTCCGCCTCCATCCCATGGCTGCCGCCATCCGTGGGCGCCGGGACCCGGGCACCGGGTACCTCAAGGGAGAGTACCAGGGCCACGTAGTACGGGTGACTTTTGCCCCGAACACTCGGCTGAACGGACCCTACTCCACTAGTGCCCACCGCTTTATCAACGCCTTCTACCTGGAGCTGCACGGCGTGCCCGGCCACCAGGACTGGGTGGTGCGCTACGGCCAGAAACAGGAGTGGCTGAGCAAAGGGCCGGTATTTGCCTTCTTCGAAACCAAGAGTCCCGAGCTGGTCCAACGCCTCGAAGAAGCCGGGGTGCTGGAGGCTATAAGCGCCGTAGGCGGCGGCACCACCCACTACGAAACCGTGCGCTACAACGCCCAGCAACAGGTGTTGTACTATACCACCGACGTGGCGCCAACCGCGCTGCCTTCCCAGGACCATTACCGGCAGCAGCTGGACTTGCTGGTGCACCTGGCCGAAACCAACCGCCGGGTAAACGCCTCAGTCCCGGCCCCGTCCTGAGCTGGGTGCGCTTCGGCGGGAGTGGTATTCTCCACGCGGCCTTTCAGGTCGGTTATCCTTACCTTGACTGCTACCCCAACTACCACTTGCAACCTAGCTCCCGCTCACCAAAAGCTCGCGTGAACCGCGCCAAAAACACCCGATCTGTCCGTTCGACTTCGCCAATATTCCTCACGCCGAAAACCACGATTGAGCCATGAGCCATGTTCCATCCCGGCGGAAGTTCATCCGAGCTGTTTCGCTGCTTTCGGTTGCGCCCTCCCTCCTGTACGGCAACAGTCCATCCCAGAAAGCAGGCGTTCCGCGCATTGGCTACCTCAGCGGGGCGGGCCTGCCGCAATTTGAGGCGGCATTCATAGAAGAGCTGCAAAAACTCGGTTTCAAGGACGGTGAGAACGTCCACATCGAAAGAAGGTTGGCCCGCCCGAACACCACCGACCTGGCCGGAATGGCCGCCGAACTCGCCCGCATGGAGCTTATGCTGATTGTGGTGGGCTCTCTTCCCATTGCCCTGGAAGTGCGCCAGAACAACCCGAAGATGCCCATGGTGCTGGGCACTTGTCCGGGCATGGTCAGCAACGGCTTTGCTAAAAGCGTGGAGCATCCGGGCGGTATTTATACCGGCATTGATGAGCTGCCGAAAGGAGTGGTTGACAAGCGCCTGCGCCTGCTGAAAGCCGCGGCTCCGGCGGCGTCCCGGATTGCCTTACTATCCACTACTCCCGGCACCGGCGGGCACGAATGGCAGCTGGCCGAAGCCGAAGCAACCGCGAAAACGCTAGGGGTAGAAGTCAAGCCCTACCGGGCCACTTCCTTGCCGGAGCTGGAACAAGCCTTGGCGGCGCTGGTGAAGGACGGCATGAACGGGCTGCTTTGTTTTCAAGGGGCGCTGAGCTTGATTAACCGCAAACGAATTGCGGACGTCACCGCCCAAAGCCGGATTCCGGCCATGTACCAACAGGCCCTGTTCGTAGAAAGCGGAGGGCTTATGGCGTGGGCGCCGGACCTGACGGACCAGTTCCGGGAGGCCGCCCATTTCGTTGGTAAAATACTGAAAGGCGCCAAGCCGGGAGACCTGCCGGTGAAGTATCCGGCTAAGTATTACCTGACGCTAAACAAAACGGCCGCCCATCAGCTGGGCTTAGCTTTTCCCAAGGAGCTAGTAGCGGAAGCAACCCAAATTATTGATTGAAAACACTACAAGCCCGGCGGTAACCAGATGGACATATCAACGTGCAGCAATGCAGTTGACGAGCCATGATTCGCTGCATTCAGCTTACTGGTTCGAGTGTGCTTTTGGGAAGCGGTGGCGCTGCGCCACCCATTTCGACGTAAGCAGGTCGGTAGCTTAATATGCTGTGTTTCCATTGAATTGATATAGAAAACCACTCTTGCAAGCTTTAGGAGCGGCTTTATGTGGGCCCAACTGGAATCGAACCAGCGACCTGCTGATTATGAGTCAGCTGCTCTAACCAACTGAGGTATAGGTCCGGCGTGAAACGACGGCAGGGTGCGGTATGAGCAAGTCACCTCCCTTACTTGATAAGGCAATGTCTCAGAAATCACCCCACATTAATCATATCCACTTCCTTGCCCGCCGGGTAGAGTCCCGGAAACAGCACCGGCGCAAACCCAATAGGATACGCCGCCCGGTAGGGAGCCAGATGGTCGGCGGTGTTGGTGGCCAGCAAGCCCGCCTGGAGCAGCTGCGTAGCCAAGGCCTTAGCCGTCCGGTCCGATAGGCCGGTGAGCCGCTCCACCTCCCGCCGCGGGATACTGCCCTTCAAAAACACTGCCTCCAGGACGTAGTACGTCTCGGGCCGCCACTTACGCTTGAGCACCAGTAGCTGCACCAGGCCCCGCAGCCGGCTCAGCATGTCGTCGATGCGGAGCACGCTGGTCATGTACCGTATCTGATCCAGGGCCACTTCCAGGAAGAACTTACAGAAAGCCACCAACTGCCGCTCCGATAAGTTGCCGCGCCCGTCGTAGTCATTTTCCCGCTGCGCGTCCGCCGCCGCTAACGCTCGTTTGTATGCCGCCTCATGCCGGGCCAGCCCCCGCGACATCGACCACAGCCCGCCCGCATCAAGCCCTTCGGCCCGAAACGCGGCATCGCTGAACAGGCGCATCACCCGGCCGTTGCCATCCAGAAATGGGTGCAGCCAGGCCAAACGGTGGTGCGCCGCCGCAATCTGGGCTACCCGCGCCAGCCGGTCGTGCTCGTAGCGAGGCTGGTAGCCGTCCTCCAGTCGGTGCAGAAACGTTGGCAACGCTTCTGCTGCTGGAGCTATGTGTCGGCCTACCTGCACTTCGGTGGTCCGCAACTCTCCTGGTGATACTTCCAGTCGTTTACCCTCTATCGTTGTAACCCACCGAAATTCGTCGGGCAAGTGCGCGTAGAACTCCCGGTGCACGGTTCGCCAGAAGGTTTCAGTGTACGGATTGCCGTCGGCCTCGGTCAGCAGCTCCGGCAGCCGGGCGTGCACCGCAATATGCGCCTTGGCTTCCAGCTGCAACGACCGATTCCGGCTATCAGCCGAGTACTCCTCTTGCAAGGCACGGGCAATGTCCAGCGGGTGGGTATCGTGGCCCTCAATCAGGTTGGAATAGTAGCTGTTGGCTGGCCGCAGAAAATTGGCAATTGCCGCGGCGGTTACTGGGTGTAAGCGGTGGGAGAGTTGGGCGGCGGCTTCTACAATCTGCAAGGCCAACTCCCGCAACTCCGGCGGTAGCGGGCTGGGCTTGAGTGGCGCAATAGCCGCAGGGTTTCGGTATAGATCCATAGAAGCAGTTCTACGGCAATATTATGCATGTTTTACGACATTGTTTACGATACGTAATAATATGACTTTCAAATACAAGCAATATAAAATAAGCACTTGCTTACGATACCGTATACAACAAGTCTACAAGCCCAGTATAGACTGCGTATAAGTTGATTATTGCCCTTTTGTAGCGCAACAGTTAAGTCATGACATTGTAGCAGACTCACGTAGCAGCGTGGCCTGAGGGTTAACCCCGGCGGATCTACTTCTGCACGAGGCGTATTTTTGATTGTATCAGAATGCCCACCCGTCAGCCGACATAAAAAAACCGCTCCTGCAAGATACAGGAGCGGTTTTTCGTGGGCCCAACTGGAATCGAACCAGTGACCTACTGATTATGAGTCAGTTGTTCTAACCAACTGAGTGATAGAATTTCGGTGGGTGTAAAGCGGCAGCGAAGCATGAAAAAGTAATACAAACGGTTTCTGAGAAGTGGTGATATTTATTACTAGGAAGTAGCCAGTCTAAAATCCTTCAATAAGGCGCGGAACTCGGTAAAAAGAATCGGCTATGAAGTAAGCACTTCCTTCTGCATCGGAAGACTGTGGAAACTGATAGTTTTTATCCCAATAATAAATGCCTTGGTCCTCCCCTGCTACGGTGTAGAGCAAGAAGTTTCCTCCCCGGTCTTTCCCGATCAACAAGGTACCAGGGGCTAGTGCCTCGCCTTCTTCGGCCAGCCAATAGCCCAGCGTTAAGCCACGGGAAGAGTTGTGGTGGAGCCCAAAAAGCGCCTGGAGCTTGATTTCCTGGTTTAGCTCCTTGTTAAAGAAAACTTGCTTGTCGATGGCGGCACCGTCATGTTCCATTAGAAACTGACGATAGTCAGCGGGCAGCGGAAATCCGAGTTCTTTCTCGAAGGCAAGTATAGAATCTTCCGTGTTTATTTCCCAGGAAATAGGGTTTTCCTCTTGGGAGCCGGGTGTAAACGTAAAGTCTCGCAGCGAATCACAGAACTCAGTGAAAGAGTCTGCCACGAAGTAGGTGTTGCCCTGCTCCGAAGATTGAGCGAAGAAATGGTTGTGGTCCCAATAGTAAATGCCCTTATCCTCCCCGGTCGTAATATATAAGAGTTGGTGGCCGCCTGGATCTGAACCAATAATCAAGTCCTCTTCCTCTATTTCATCCTCGTGTTCTTGCAACCAAAACCCCAATGTCAGGCTACGAGCAATAGGATTAGTAATGCCGTAGAAAACATCCATTAACACTTCTTGATCAAGATCTTTGACGAAGAAAGTTTGCTTATTAACAGATGCTCCGTTGTACTGCAACAAGAATTGACGGTAGTCATCGGGAATCGCGAATCCAATTTGCTGCTCAAAGGCAAGAAGGGCTTCCTCTGTATTGCCTCCCCAAGGTGCTTCTAGGTTCATTGCTATGAGTTAGCCGGCGTGTAATCCATCAACGAATCACAGAACTCGGCAAAAGAATCAGCTAGAAAGTAGGTATTTCCTTCTCCAGTAGATGATTGCGGAAAAAAATGAGCGTGATCCCAATAGTGGACGCCTTTGTTTTCCCCTTCCGTAACATACATGAGCAATCCTCCGCCTTGGTCAGCACCGAACAGTAGGGTTTTCTCAGGTATCTCGTCACCAAATTCATTCAACCAATACCGTAAGGTGAGGGATCTGGATTCCGGGTTTGTAACTCCATAAAAGACGTGAGCGAGAATGTCTTGATCAAGATCTTCTACAAAAAACACTTGCTTGTTGAGTTGGCAACCATTGTTTGCAGCAATGAATTCTCGGTAATCGGCTGGGAAAGGAAATCCTATTTCCTTTTCAAAGGCAAGGATGGTAGCCTCTGGTGTTGGCCCCCATGAAGTAGCGTTCATCATGATTTTGGTTTTCTCGTTCTGAAAGTGGCGGTATTAACAGGTGCAGAGGTGCTTTTCACATTCGCACAGCCACCATAATGAGTAAAGCGACGATGTATAGTAGTGGGTACCTCCTGCATTGTCTTCATGTTCTGCTTGTGATGCCAAGTATTGTCCTTTAGGATATGCCCCTCAGGACCTTTTTCATTGGCTTTATCAAAATCAGTGGTATAATTTCCCTGCATGTCATCTATGTCAACCTTTTGGCGAGCGTAATCGTCAAAATTAGGCTCATCCCCCTCATACATCACTGAGTTATGCTCCCAATCAGTGAACTTCCAGTTGCCGTTATCGAGCACTTCAATAGCACCACCTTTTGAATACCATTTGCTGATTGTAGGCGCGTATAGTGGCTTTTTCTTAGGATCAAGGGCAGTTTTTGGAGGCTTTGGTGCCTGCGGAGCGCCGCTAAGAGTGCCCAACGCTGGGGTCGGCAACGGGTTTTGCGGTGGAGTCGGGATTCTCTCACTAGGCAGGTTACGGGCGCCAGGGCCGGGCAACAAGGCGGGGGGCGAAGTCAGCGCCCGTTGGCGTACCTGGGGGTCTTTCTCCCACCACAAAGCCGAGTGGTGTTCAATGGCTATGCCGTTCCACTCCCAATAGGCCGCCGACAGCGCTAGCTCCAACTCGTAGGAATCCCGTTTGGACATGCCCGGCTGGAAGTTGGTGCGGTGGAGTATACACCAGGCGTCGTAGAAGGCCAGCCGCCAGCGCACCTGGTCGCCCTCGTAGATCACCAGCCAGCCACTGCGCCGCGAGTAGCTGTCGGCGGCCCACTCAGTGAAGAGGCTGGCCACCGCCGCCATGCCCACGAGCGTGAGACGGATAGGCCGGTAGAGTACCGTGCTGTTTGGCCGGCCGACATGGTCGGTGTGCTGGTGAAGCTGATAGGAGAACCTGATTAGCCAAGTTTAGCCGATGGCAGCTAGATGGCGTCCAGCCCCGGCAAGCCGAGCAACTCAGCGGCACGGCGCGCCACGGTTTTAACACTAGCGACATCCGGGCCGGTGATGGTGAGGTGGCCCATCTTGCGGCCTACACGCGCCTCCAGCTTGCCGTACAAGTGCAGGTGCGTTCCGGGCAGGCTCAGCACGGGGTACCAGCGAGGCTCCCGCCGCCCGCCGTGGCCGTCAAACCACACATCGCCCAGCAGGTTGAGCATGATGGCCGGGGAGTGCTGGCGTGGCGTTGGCAAGGGCAAGCCCGCCATGGCCCGGACCTGTAAGTCAAACTGCGACACGTCACAGGCGTCCAGGGTGTAGTGGCCGCTGTTGTGCGGGCGCGGGGCCATCTCGTTGACCACCAAACCGCCGTGCGCGCTGCCGTCGTCCACCACAAAAAACTCGACGCACAGCACCCCAACATAGCCGAGATGCTGCGCGATGGAAACGGCCGCGTCGCGGGCCCTGGTGGCCAGGGCGAGCGGCATATTTCCTTCGTAGGCGTGGGTCACGGCCAAAATGCCATCGACGTGCACGTTGCGCTGCGGGGCGAAGCTGACGACCCACCCGTCCCAGCCGCGTGCCACCAGCACCGAACACTCGGCGGTTAGCGGCAGCATCTTTTCCAGCACGCAGGCGGTGCCGCCCAACTCCGCCCAGGCGGCAGCCAGTTCATCGGCCGTCTTGACGCGGATCTGACCCTTGCCGTCGTAGCCCATGCGCGCGGTTTTCAGGATGCCCGGCAACAAATCAGCCCGGTCGTCCTGAACGGCCTGCAGCTGGGCCGGCGTTTCAATCACCGCATAGGGCCCGCAAGTTACCCCCGACACATCGGCGCAGGCCGTGAAGTGGGCTTTCTCCTCGATGCGGTTTTGCGCGATGCCCACCACGGCCGCACCGGGCGCCACGGGTCGGGTCAGCGCCAGCGTTTGCAGGGCTTCGGCTGGCACGTTTTCAAACTCGGTGGTGATGGCCTGGCACAAATGGGCCAGCTGCGTCAGCCCGGCCGGGTCGTTGTAATCGGTCTGGATGTGGTGATGGCTCACCCGCCCGGCCGGGCTTTGCGCATCCGGGTCCAGCACGGCCGTGAAGTAGCCCAGGCGCTGGGCGGCATGCACAAACATCCGCCCCAGCTGGCCGCCTCCCAGCACCCCCAGGGTCGTCGGCTGGCCCGCGGCGTCCTTACTGCCTGGCAGAACAAGGGGCGTTACTACAGCGTGCATACCGTCGTTCATACTGGCAGGGTCATGGCGCGAGCGGCTTCGGTTTGTTCGGCGCGAAACGCCTGCAGCTTGGCAGCCAGGTCCGGGTCGTGCAGGGCCAGCAGGCTGACGGCGAACAGCGCGGCATTGGCCGCCCCCGCATTACCAATAGCAAACGTGGCCACCGGCACCCCTTTGGGCATTTGCACGATGCTGTGCAGCGAGTCTACCCCCTGCAAATGGCGGCTGGCCACCGGCACCCCTAGCACGGGCACGGTGGTTTTGGCGGCCATCATGCCCGGCAGGTGGGCGGCCCCACCCGCGCCGGCGATGATGGCCTGTAAGCCGCGCGGGCCGGCTTGTTCGGCGTAGGCAAACAAGTCGTCGGGCATGCGGTGGGCCGACACCACGCGCGCTTCGTGGGCCACGCCAAAGTGCGCGAGCATCTGCACGGCATGCTGCATGGTGTCCCAGTCGCTGCTGGAGCCCATGACCACGCCGATTAGGGGCTGGCCTGGAGCGGCGTTGGTGAGAATGTCTGTTATAGTATGGGTACTCATGGTGTTCCTTGTAGATAGGGATTGATAGCCCCGGCTATTCGAAAAAAATTGGCTTTGGGCGTGGCTACGGGCCTGCGCTCTGACAGCCGGTTCCGGTCAACCTCACCCCCTGACCCCCTCTCCAAAAAAGAGGGGGCACCGGTTTTGCTCCTAACGAAGTCGTCAGGCTCCCCTCTCTTTTGGAGAGGGGCCGGGGGTGAGGTTGGCGGGGCTGCGCTGATTCAACGCTTCTTTATGCCAAAGTGCTCACCTGTTCGCGCTCAAGCAGGATTTCTGTACCCAAAATCACCAGGTCTACCCGGCCTTTCAAGGTCTGGTCGATGAAGGGCGTGTTCTGGGATTTAGATTTCATGAACTCCCGCGTGAAGGTTGTTTCTGCTTCGGTATCGAACAAGACGCACTCGGCTTGCTGGCCGACTTCGATGGTGGGTACCGGCAGGCCCATCAGGCGGCGGGGCGCCGCCGAATAGCGCTTCACCACCAAATCCCACCCGAATTTTCCGGGCTGAACGAAGTGGTGATAGAGCGACACCAGCGCCGTATCCAGGCCGGTGATGCCATTGGGCGCGCTGATGAAGTCTTGGGCCTTTTCGAACGGCGTGTGCGGCGCGTGGTCGGTGGCAATGAGGTCGAATACGCCTTCGATGAGCCCCTCGAGCAGCGCATCACAATCGGCCTGCGTCCGCAGCGGCGGGTTCATTTTATAGTTCGTGTCGTAGTCCCCGATGTGCTCATCGGTGAACATCAGGTGATGCGGGGCCACTTCCGCCGTGACTTTCACATCGCCGCGGGATTTCCACCAGCGGATGGTTTCCATGCCGAGCTTGCTGGAAACGTGTTGGATGTGCACGTGCGCGCCCGCCGCCCGCGCCAGGCGGATGTCGCGGTCGATGATGATTTCCTCCGCGCATGCCGGCGAGCCCTTGATGCCGAGCCGGTAGCTCATCACCCCTTCGTTCAGGGCGCGCGGCCCGGCCAGCTCCGGCACCTCGCAGTGGCTGGCGAAAAACATCCCAAACTCGGTGGCGTACTGCATCGCCCGGAGCAGCACCGCCGGGTCGGCGGTGGTGTCACCGTCGTCGGTGAGCATCTTCACCCCGAGTCCGCGCATGCCCTCGATTTCCGCCAGTTCCTTGCCCTCGCGGTTTTTGGTGACGCAGCCGGAGGTGTACACCGGAATGCGGGACCGGTCCTTGGCATTTTCCAGCACGGTAGCTATGGCGGTGGCCGAGTCGAGGGCCGGGCGGGTGTTCGGCATCATGACCACGCCGGTAATGCCGCCATTGATGGCCGCTTCGCTCCCCGTGGTGATGGTTTCCTTGTTCTCAAAGCCCGGAGCGCGAAAATGAACGTGGGCATCAAACATGCCGGGCATCAGAACCCGACCGCGCGCGTCGATGGCCCGGGCACCCTCGGGAATGGCTAGGCTTTTGCCGATGTTCTGAATTATTCCTTCAACAATCAGGACATCGCTCTCGACAAGCACGGGTGAATTTTCGGCGGCGATGCGGGCATTTTGAAGGAGGAGCATGGATGGATGAGTGTTGTAAACCGGCAAGGGGTATGGGGCTATTCGGGCTGTTGAAGATGAAAATACATGGGCGGAGTCGGCCGCCGCGTCCGGCGTTTAGGGCGTAACCACCGGTGAGCTGGCTTGCTGCGGTGCGGCGTACGCTTCCTGCCGCGGGAATTCCCCGCCCGGCGTGAGCCAGTCGAGTACAGCCATGCGAACGGAGATGCCATTTTCGACCTGGTTGGTGATAAGGCTGCGCTCATAGTCCATGACGGCGTCGCACAGCTCGACCCCCCGGTTCACGGGGCCAGGGTGCATGATGTAGAGGCCGAGGTCGCGAATTTCCGCCAGCCGGTCGTTGGTGATGCCGTAGACCCGGTGGTATTCCCGAAGGCTAGGGAAAAACTGCACGTCCTGGCGCTCCATCTGTACGCGGAGCAGGTACACCACATCGGGCGCCCAGGCCATGGCTGCCTCATAGTCGGTGAAGCGGCGGATGCTTTCCGGGACGTACTTGGGCACCAGCGAGCCCGGGCCCAGATAAGCGACCTCGACGCCCAGCTTTTGCAGCAGGGTGCTGGTGGAGCGCGCGACCCGGGAGTGGAGAATATCCCCAATGATGAGGACTTTTTTGCCCCTGGGGTCGGGAAATTTCTCCTTGATGGTGAAGGCGTCCAGCAGGGCCTGGGTCGGGTGTTCGTGCGCCCCGTCGCCGGCATTGATGACCGACGCCGTGGTTTGGCGGGCAATCATGCCGGGCAGGCCGGAGTGACTATGGCGGACGACGATGTAGTCGGTGCGCATGGCCTGGAGCGTCTCGATGGTCTCGCGCACCGACTCACCCTTGGTGATGGAGGAATGGTCGACGTTGAAGTTTGTCACCTCTGCCGAGAGGCGTTTGGCGGCGACCTCGAAGGAGGAGTGCGTCCGGGTGCTGGCCTCATAGAACAGCATGAGCACGGACTTGCCCTCGAGGGCGGGGATTTTTTTCACCGAGCGGGTGAACAGTTTTTTAAAGGACGTGGATTGGTCGAGTAGGAACTCGATTTCCTCACGGTGAAGGGATGCGATGTCGAGCAGGTCTTTACGTGCCATACCGGAGTTGAGGAAAAGTGAGGTTGTCTAGCTAAAAACGGACAGTACGAAGTCTTATCTGCCACTATGCATGGACGGAGAAGTTGGCTGCCGGTGTAGGCCGAAGCACTGGTGGCAGCAGCCATGGTTGGGGCAGAGGATGTTGGCGTCCATGGGTGGTAGAGGTGTAGGGTTTGAGTTGTGAAATAGGCATTGGCTGCGGGGCGGCAGCCGACGAACTCAATGGACATAAAAAAACCGTTTCGAAATCCGAAACGGTAGCGGGGCAACACCCAGAAAAAACAATGAAAATACCAGGAGCAAAACTGGGAGAACCGATAATGGCGAAGACCTTCTGGTCCAGGCGCGGTTCCCTGCCGAGCAGGGTTCCGCGCTTCATCAACGAGTTCTTTGGTTGAAGCATGATACAAAACTACGGCATTGTCACCATCACTAACTCATCCATGCTATTTTTTTGTTACGTTTTTTCAACTTTATTCCTCAGCCTGACTGACTAGCCGAAATGCTTTTTCCTGGTTTTTCGCCATAAAAAATATGGCCCGCATCACCACCTGCTTTGCAAGTACGACCCACCATAGCTTTAGCTCTTCTTTATACGCCGGTCATTCTCAAGGCCCATTGCAAGCCAAAGTACCTTCACTACCTGTGACCGTTCCCAGGGCTGTTTCGCTAGCTGACAGAACTACTAGGTTGATATGCGCCGTATCCAATCGGGCGAGTTCTTCGGCGGTTAGGATTCCGAGCGCCCGTCAGCAACTCCGAAAATTGGCCTTCCCTAACGGTGTAGCGCAGGCGCCCGAACGTCATTTTTGACTTTACCTCTTTAAAGCCAGACATGAAACAGCATAAAAAAACCGCTCCTGCAAGATGCAGGAGCGGTTTTTCGTGGGCCCAACTGGAATCGAACCAGTGACCTGCTGATTATGAGTCAGCTGCTCTAACCGATTGAGCTATAGGCCCGGCGTGAAACGGCGCGGGGCACCTGGTTTCGACGTTGCAAACTTCGCCGTTTATGAGCGGATTTGCAACGGGCAGTTGGTATTTGGTGCGCGGCAGTGAGACTTTTGTGCCGGCGAGCCGCTGCTGAAGCCCGCCGGCTTGCTTTTCCAACCACTCTTCAACGGCTGGCCGCGTGCCCCGCACTCCGTAGTAAGGCCTGAGTATGGAGTAGCCAGACTGCATCAATCTCACTGTTCCTCATCTACTTGCCTTTTGTCTCACTACGCAATACTACCTACTCAGTACCCACATATGGCTCACACACTGCCCAACCTGCTCTTTGATTTCGGGGGCGTTATCATCAACATTGACTACCAACGCACGCTGGATGCCATGCGCCGCCTGCACCGCCACGGCAACAGCACCATCGAGTTCACGCAAGCGGCACAGTCGGAGCTGTTCGACCTGATGGAAACGGGCCGCCTCACGCCGGAGGAGTTTCGGGAAGGGCTGCGCACGCACTACGCGCTAGAGGCCACCGACGAGGAGCTGGACGCCGCCTGGAACGCCATGCTGCTCGACGTGCCAGCCGAGCGGCTGGCTCTTATTGCCGAGCTGCGCGCCCAGGGCCACCAAACGGCCCTGCTCTCCAACACCAACCACATCCACATCAGCGAAATAAACCGCGTGCTGCGCACCCAGTACGGCTTCGAGCACGGCATTGCCGATGCCCTGGACCGGGTGTTTTACTCGCAGGAGGTGGGGCTGCGCAAGCCGGGCGAGGAAATATTCCAGCACGCGCTACGTGAGATGAACTGGAAAGCCGAAGAAACTCTTTTCATCGAGGACAGTTTTCAGCACATTGAAACGGCCCGCCGGCTGGGGCTGCACACCTTGTTCCTGGCCCCGCCCCTCTCCCTCACCGACGCTTTGCCCGCCGCCCTCCGTGCCTTCCCCGACCGAGAATACTCCCCCGCTCCTCCCCTTTCCTGACGCGCCCACTCCCGGCCTCCACCCCTGGGAAGAAGCCCAAGCCTTCACCCGCTACGAGCGGCCCGAACCGCCGCGCTGGCGCCGCTACGCCCTGCACCTGGGCCTGTTCCTCGTCACGCTGCTCACCACCACGCTGGCGGGGGCCGAGTGGATAACGGGCAAGGTCACGTTTGGCACGCCGGGGCTCACGCAAGCTGAGATGCTGCGCGGGCTGTGGTTTTCGCTGCCGTTTCTGGGCGTGCTCACGGTGCACGAGTTTGGGCACTACTTCACGGCGCGGCACTACCGGGTGCGGGCCACGCTGCCGTTCTACATTCCGTTTTTCACGGGCGTGTTCAATACCATCGGCACGTTCGGGGCCGTCATCCGCATCAAGGACCGGATTTTCTCCCGCAAAGAGTTCTTCGATATTGGGCTGGCCGGGCCGTTGGCAGGTTTTCTGGTGGCCGTGCCGGTTCTGGTTTACGGCTTCACCCACCTGCCGCCGCTGGAGTATTTGTTCCAGATTCACCCTGAGTACCGCATCTACGGCGCCGACTACGCCCGCTACGTGTACCGCGGCGGCGAGGGCTTGGCGCTGGCCCGGCCGCTGCTCTACCGGGGGCTGGAATACCTGTTTGCCGACCCGGCCCTGGTGCCCCACCCCAACGAGCTGATGCACTATCCGGTGCTGCTGGCCGGGGCGCTGGCGCTGTTCTTCACGGCCCTCAACCTGTTGCCCATCGGCCAGCTCGATGGCGGGCATATTCTGTACGGGCTGCTGGGGTTTCGGCGCTTCAACCGGCTGTCGATGGGGCTGTTCGTGGCGTTTATCTTCTACGCCGGGCTGGGGCTGTTCACGTTGCAGACTTCCGGCCGCACGTGGCTGTACTGGGGCCTGCCGTACCTGGGCTATTTGTTTCTGGTGTTTCGGCGGGCCGTGCCTACTCCGCGCCGGGCGCTGCTGCTAAGTTTGAGCGTGTGGGCGGCGCAGCTGGCTTGCACGCTGGCGCTGCCGGGCGTGCTCGGCAATCCGGGCTGGCTGGTATTTGGGCTGCTACTGGGGCGTGCCACGGGCATCTTCCACCCCCCGGCGCCCAACGAAACGCCGCTTTCCCCGGGCCGCAAAGTGCTGGGTTGGCTGATGCTGGCTATTTTCGTGCTTTGTTTCACTCCTAGCCCGTTCAAGTAGTAGGATAGTGTGGCAGGTGGCATAAGGATCAGTTTCAGGAGCATGTTTTTCATCGATCCTCATACCAACTACCATCTATTACCATCAACGTAGCACTCGCCGGGTTTCTATCTTGTTCGTCTACTCCGTTCTGCCTGCTTGCTGGCCTTGCCAGCCTCCATCTTTCTGTTCTATCTTTCGTGACGGTACGTGCCGTAGTTTTTTTGTCTGATGCTTATTGAACAACGCCGGCTGTGGGCCGGCAGCACCCAGCTGGCTCTGCGCCAGCACGGCTTCTATATCTGCCAGCGCCAGGCATCGGGGCAGGCGGTAGTAGAAGTGGAATTGCCCTACGAAGAAATTCTGCCCGTGCGTGTGGAGCACCGCAAGACCTTGCCCCGCACCAAGCTGCTATGCCTGCTGGGCGTCGTCTGCTGGTGCCTGTCCACCTTCTCCCTCGACCACCACAACGACGCCAACTTCATCCTCAACTTCTCGCTCTGGGCCCTGGCGTTGGGCGGCAGCTTGGGCTTCTACACCTGGTATGGTTGGCAAAACCAGTGGCGCGAGTTTGTGCTGCTCACGGCCCGTTCCAGCGTCATTCTCGTCGACCGGGCCTCGGAACGGGCGGGGTTGCAGGGCTTTGCCGAAGTGTTGGAGCGCCGCACCAAAAGCTACCTGCGCCACGAGTACGCCCAAGTCAATCCGCTCGGGCCCATTGAGGTGCAGCTAAACCGTCTGCGCTGGCTGCACGGCCTCGACGTACTCACCGAAGCCGAGGCCCGCGCCCGCGCCACCCGCCTCACCGGCCGCCTCTCCACCGACCCGCTCCGCAGCATGGGTCAGGACCTAGAAATGCCCTACGTGAATTAAGAAGCAACGCCACGTGCCACTGAGCCACTGGCGGCAGTCTTGAGCGTAGCGAAGACTGCCAGCCACGAAGCAGGGCCAGTCTTCAGACTGGCAATCGGAAACCTCTTGTAGCAGTTCTTGGGTCGGGGTGGCGCGCAACGCCGGCTCCGTGTATCGTTGCGGACGTTGAACGACTGGAACCGCGCCAACGCTTGACGGGCAACGAGGCGCGAAGCGAGAGTTGCGCGCTACCCGCCGTAGCACAACCGCAAACACGCCTTAGCTTCAGTCTGAAGACTGAATCGACTTCGTGGCAGGCAGTCTCGCCGACTGCGTCGGCTGAAGACTGCCGCCAGTGGTACGCCAGTGGTATACCAGCAGTATCTTCGTAGCTGATTTCACCTTTTAGGTTTAGCCTGATAGCCTGCTAGTTTTCTGTCATTCTGAAATGTGTTCTTGAAGTATATTCGCTCTATCATCTCCCTATTCTATGTCAGACTTGCCTTTGCCTGCCATCAAGCAGCCCTACTGGTTCATTGGCTACTCGCATCTGACTATGCAGGAAGCTGGCTTACACATTGAGGAGAAGCGATTTTTCAATCGTAGTGAGTTGTTCCTCCCGTATGAGGATTTACTACCCATTAGTGTCGTACGGTACCATAACTTTCCTTTCCGGCTTACGCTGGCGGCCTTGTTCGTTTGCTTCGGCTGTTTGAAAGCAACCTACACGCTTATCACCCAAACCGGTCAGCGGGAATCAGCCCTTTGGCTACTTCTCATCCTGAGTGGCGTTTTACTAGGCGTGGTGGCGCAAGCGTTGCGGCTCTGGCGCCATGATTTCATTCTGAGCACGGGACGGGGTACCATCGCCTTATTCGATAGCCGCCGCAACCGGTCAGCTTTATACGATTTTGCCAACGCCCTGCGCGACCATACCATTCTCCATCTGCGCAAGGAATACGCAACCGTTGATCCGCAGCGCCCCATTGAGCCGCAGCTGGCTCGCCTCGAATGGCTGCTTGAAATAGGAGTGCTCAACAACACGCAGGTTGGTCAGCTAAAAAACCGGCTGCTAACTCAGGTTTCAATGGGTGTTCAAAGCATGTCAGACAACAGCTTTGGTCCCGCTCCTTCTGTCAACTGAATTATAAGCTTGTCAACAAAAAAGCGCACTGACTTCTATGTCAGCGCGCTTTTTTGTGTCAAAATGAAGAAGCCTACCGGCCTTCCAGCGCCGCTACGCCGGGCAGCTCTTTGCCTTCCATGTATTCCAGCAGCGCGCCGCCGCCGGTACTGATGTAGCTTACTTTATCACTGAAGCCGAGTTGGTTGACGGCTGCCGCCGAGTCGCCGCCGCCGATGAGGCTGAAGGCGCCGTGCTCGGTGGCTTCGGCAATGGCCTGGGCTACGCCTTCGGTGCCTTTGGCGAAGTTACTCATCTCAAACACGCCCATCGGGCCGTTCCAGAGGATGGTTTTCGACTGGCGCACCACCTCCGCAAAGGCCTGCTGCGACTCCGGGCCCAGGTCCAGGCCCATCCAGCCGTCGGGAATCTCGCTGTTGGCAGCCACTTTGGTTTGAGCGTCGTTGGCGAATTTGTCGGCAATGAGGCTGTCGGTGGGCAGCAGCAGGTTCACGCCTTTGGCCTTGGCTTTCTCGATGAGGCTCAGGGCCAGATCCAGCTTGTCGGCTTCCAGCAACGAGTTGCCGATGCTGCCGCCCTGGGCCTTGGCAAACGTATAGGCCATGCCGCCCCCGATGAGCAGGTTATCGACCTTGTCGAGCAGCTTCTCGATCAGCAGAATCTTATCCGAAATCTTGGCCCCACCCATGATAGCCGTGAAAGGCCGCTCGGCCTGTTCCAGTACGCGCTTGGCGTTGTCCAACTCCGACTGCAACAGGTAGCCGGCCACGCGATTCTCGGGCGCGAAGTGGCTGGCCATGACGGCCGTGGAGGCATGTTTGCGGTGCGCTGCCCCGAAGGCATCGTTCACATACACGTCGCCGAGCGGGGCCAGCTTTTCGGCAAACGCGGCGTCGCCTTTTTCTTCCTCGCCGTAGAAGCGCACGTTTTCAACCAGCAGAATCTGGCCGGGCTGTAGCGCCTGGGCTTGCTCCTGGGCTTGCAGGGCATCTTCCGCAAACTGTACCTCAGTAGCGTACTCCTGGCTCAGCCGCGCCACGATGTGCTTGAGCGAGTACTTGTCCTCCGGGCCTCCTTTGGGCCGTCCCAGGTGCGAAAGCAGCACCACCGAGCCCCCATCGGCCAGAATCTTACGGATGGTGGGCGTCGCGGCGCGGATGCGGGTGTCGTCGGTGATGGTGAAATCCTTGTCGAGCGGCACGTTGAAGTCGACGCGCACCACGGCGCGCTTGCCAGAGAAGTTGTACTGGTCGAGGGTTTGCATGAGCTATAGGGTTGGGTTGTGAATGGCCTTGTACGGCGCGAATGTAGCGCGCAGCCGGCCTTCGCGCTACATTCTGGCTCTGCCGCCAGTACCCCACCATCCAGCACCCGACCCGCGCTACTGCTCCCCGCCCACCAGCAAAGTCCCCATGCGGCTCACCCCGGTTGCCGAGGTCAGGCGCAGCAGATGATAGCCCGCGGAAACGCCCCGCAGATTCACGGGCAAGGCATTGGCGCCGTGCCGTACCGTTTCCGTGCGCGTTTTCACCACCCGGCCCAGGGCATCGAGCAGCTCCAGCCGCACGGGGCCGGCCGCTGCTGCTTCGTAGCGTACGGTTACGGTTTCGGCAGCGGGGTTAGGAAACAATTCCAGCGCCGGCGCTTTGGAGAGTGAGCGGCCAGTGCCAGTCACCACTCGGCTCGACGTTTTGCGCAGCAGCACCACCGAAGTGTAGGGAGCCAGGGTCAGGCTGCCGTTGTACGGGGTGTTGCGCACATCCACGTAAGCCGCGCCAGCGGGCAGCGTAACCGTGCGTGGCGCAGCGCTGGCGTTGTATTCAAACCGGATGGAGTCGGCAACGCTGGCGGCGGTGAGCGTGGCTTCTTGCAAACGCACATTGTCGAGCCAGGTCGACTGCGTGTTTTCATCGAGCGTAAAGGCCACGTTGGCCGTGGGGTCGTCAGTGGTTGGCACCAGCGCCACCTCGAAGCTGGTGGTGCCGGGTGTGAGCAGCACGCGGGTGCGGGGCGTTAGGTCGGCGTAGTTGCCAGCGCCGCGTTTGAGGTAGACGTCCACCACCTGCTCCGCGCCCGAGCTAACGGCATTGAACCGCACGGTGTATTGTTTGGCCTGCTGAATGCTGCCGATGCGCGTTTCTGCCGTCAAAATGGCGTTGGCTTGCCCTGATATCGAGCTGAAGGACAGGCGCAAACTGCCGCCGCTGCCTAGGCGGTTGGTGTTGTCCCAGGTGAGCTGCCCGTTGCCGGCCGAGCTGTAGCTGCTCCATCCGTTACTGTTGGCCGTCAGGTCCGGGTTGGTTACTAGGTTGGGGCCGGTGCGCCCATCTATTCGGTACGGCCGAAACGTGACGGGGCTGTTGCGCGAGTCGGCATCTTGGTTGAAGACGGCCTGCCACCCGGCCAGCGTGTAGGACTTGTTAACGTAGCCTCCGTTGGCCGTCCGGTACGAGGTATTGATTTTCAGCACCTCGTCGAAAGGCCGGGCGTAGTAGTTGCCGCTGAAAACGCCGAGCGTGGCCAAGTCGTTGCCCGAAGTTTCGTACTGAGCCACAGGGTAGGCCGCCTGGGCACTGACGAGCACGTTGTTTTTCACTTGCAACGCACTGAAGCCACAATTGCCGGCCGGACCGAGCAGCAGCTGAATTCCGTTGTTGAAGCTCGTATTGTCGTGCACGTTGATGCGGGAGGTGCCGTGCAGGAAAATGCCGCTGCTCCGGCACTGGCTCACCGTGTTACCGGCCACTTCCACGTTCATGGAGCAGTCGTCGAGGTAGATGCCGTGGCCCGGAATGTAGTTGGGGTTGTCGGTGCCCTCCGGTACGCCCACGGCATTGAGCACTACATTGCCCAGGATGCGGGCATTCAGGTTGTTGCGCGGCGTTGTGCCGCCATTCCAGGTATAGATGCCGCCGCCGTCGTCCTTGGCCATGGTGTAGTTGCGCACCACGTTGTTGCGGATGGTCACGTTGTCGCTGAAATAGTAGGACATGCCCACGTAGCCGCAGCTATCGAGCAGGTTGTTTTCGAGCAGCAGCGTGTTGCAGCTAGCCGCATCGAAGGTGAAGTATTGGCCGTCGCCGCCTTTGCCCCGTCCCGCCGCCAAGCCCGTGTTCTTGAGTGTGTTGCCGCGAAACGTGAGGTTGGTATAGCCGCTCACGTTCACGGCGTTGTTGTTGGTGTGGTTGATGAGGCAGTTTTCCACCAGCACATCAGCCCCAACTCCGTTCAGCCGCACCGCGTTTTCGCCGGAGCCTTCCACTGTCACGCCCCGCACCGTGAAGTTGGACACGCTTTCGGCGTCCAGGCTGTGGTTTAGGGAGTGAGCCAGGGCCAGGTTTTCGAGCGTGACAAAGCGTTGATTTCTAATAGTAACCACTGCCGGAACGGCCGTTGCTTCCACGGTTGTAGAAGCTGGGTCAGTCAAGCTAAAGAGGCGAATCTTACGGGAGCTGGCGTTGTAGTACCACTCGCCGGCTTGGTCTAGGGTGGCCGGATGGTTCTGAATGAAAAAGCCCCACCGGTCTTTCAAGCCGTAGCTCGGGGCCGCCGCCAGCGTGAGCACGTTGCCGCTCTGCGCCGATATGGTAGCGCGGTCCAGAATCCACCGCTCGGTTCGCAACACGGCTTCGCCCCCGCTCCAATTGGTGGTCGAAGCTGCGAGCTGGGCGCTAGTGAATTGCGTGGCGCTGGCGTGCGAATCAACCACCAGATAGCCTTTGTTGGGCGCGCTCAGGTTGGGGTAGCGCCCCAGCGGTAGCAGGCGGCCATTAGCCGCCACATTGGTGACGGTACTGCCGCAGCTGGCGCACGATGCCTCCCACACGTTGGCCCCAGCGCTGGTCCAGCCCGTAAGCGGTACTGCCCCACTCAGCACTGGCAAGGTGCCGCTGCCGTACGCGCCAAACGTGAGCGGCGCGCCACTGCTGCCGCTCCGCGTGACAAGCAGCGCTCCGCGAAATACGTCACCGCGCCGGAACAGCACTTGGTCGCCGGGTTGCAGCGAATTCATCACGGCGTTGAGCTTGTTGAGACTTTGCCAGGGCGTGGCTTGATTTTGCGCTTGAGTGGCCGTGCGGTTGTCATCGCCGTTGGCCGCGAAATAGTACGTTGCCGCGAGGCTGCGCGTGCTCAGAGCCAAGAACAGAAGGAATAGAAGAGGTTTTTGCATACAGGAAACAGGTTTTACTACTGGATTGCTGGATTGAAGATGTTTGGCTTAAATGTAACTTATTAGCCAACGCACTTTATTGAATAAGGCGAGAAATGACATAATTCTCCCTTCCCATCTTGAGGGTTGTCGAACCAGCCGGAGCAAATGCGAGTTATGGATGCCTGTTCGTTCCTCTGCCTTCTGCGGCCAGCAGCGACGCTAGCTTCGTTTTTCAAAAGAGCAGGCAGGCCAGCAAGCTGTAAGCCACATTAGGCAGCGCTAAGCCTTGCTACTATTAGCACACTACTTGCGGGCTCCCGTTCCTGGTCTTACTACTTTTGACTACGCTTGCTCGCACTTGCTTCCCCGAATCGGCCTTAGTTTGCAGCCGTTGCTGAATTATGGCGGCGTGCTTTGCGGGTCGGCATCTCTGTAGCGTGCTTCCTGCTACTGCGTACCTTTGCATTACCTATGAAAATTGGCATCTTCTTCGGCGGCCCGTCGCGTGAGCGGGAAATTTCCTTCGCGGGCGGCCGCACCGTATACGACAACCTCGACAAGGCGCTGTTTGAAGCCGTGCCCGTGTTCGTGGACAGCCGCGGCAACTTCATCTTGCTCGACTGGCATTACATCTACAAAGGCACCATCCGGGACTTCTACCCGCCCGTTTCGGCCCTACCGGCTTCCGAGCACAGACTCCAAGTCTACCTCGAAAGCCTGGGCGAACTGAGCCAGGAGCAGCAGGATCAAATTATCGGTGAAGTAGGTCGGCGCGTGCTGCCCCACGAGCTGCGCGAACTGATGGATTTTGCCTTCCTGGCCCTGCACGGCCCGGCCGGCGAGGATGGCGCTATTCAGGGTTTGCTGGAATGGTACGGCATTCCGTATTCCGGCTCCGGCATTTTGCCCTCGGCCTTCGGCATCGATAAGATTGCCCAGAAAAAGCTACTCAAGGCCCTCAACCGTCCTACCCCCGATTTCCGCACCATCACGGCCGAGGAATGGGATGCCGCCAACCCGCAAGCCACCCTCGATTACCTCGTGCGCGAGCTAGGCCTGCCGTTGGTATTCAAGGCCCCGCGCCAAGGTAGTAGCATCGGCGTCAGTATCCTGCGCGAAGCCGACGTAACTAAATTCCAAGCCGCCATAGAGCGCAGCCTGTTCCGCAAAACCGTCAGCCGCACCGACTGGCTGCGCCTCTCCGAGCGCGACAAAATAGTTTGGCTGCAACAGCTGGTTGATATCCGCGAAGGCATCGGCCTACCCGTTTTATTGAATGAGGAATTAGGAATGAGGAATGAGGAATTGGGAACGACCAACAATTCTTCATTAATCATCTACCATCCTGAGGAGCTGCTGCACGCGCTGAACGAGCGGCTAGAAACGTCGGAGGTGGTGCGCCTGACCAACGTGGATGGCGAGGCGCAGGTGCTGGTGGAGAGCTTCGTGCAGGGCCGGGAGTTTTCGTGCATCGTGGTGGAAGACCCCAGCGGCAAGCCACTGGCGTTGCCGCCCACTGAGATTGTGAAAGGCGAAGAGATGTTTGATTACCGCTCGAAATACCTGCCCGGCCTCTCGCGCAAAATCACCCCCATCGACCTGCCCGAAACCGAAATTCAACGCATCCGCGAAGCCTGCGAGGAGATGTTCAGCACCTTCGGCTTCCAAGTGTACGCGCGCCTGGATGGGTTTATTTCTGCTCAGTTGCCAGTTGTTAGCGGGCAGTTGTCAGTGTCAGATAACAATCCAGCCACCGACAACCAACAACTGACAACCTATAACCAACAACCAACAACTAGCATTTTCCTCAACGACCCGAACACGACTTCGGGAATGTTGCCGGCTTCGTTCTTCTTCCACCAGGCGGCGGAAATTGGGCTGAATCCTTCGCAGTTTCTCACCTACCTGATTCGGACTTCGCTGGCGGCACGGCGGCGAGCAGGCATGCAGCCGGTGCGGCTGGCGGGCCTGCTGGCGCAGCTGGACGCGGCGGTGGCGGCCCGCACCCACGAGCAACGGCCCCGCACCAAGGTGGCCGTTATTATGGGCGGCTACTCGTCGGAGCGGCACATTTCGGTGGAGAGTGGACGCAATATTTATGAAAAGCTCAGCTCTTCGGTGAAGTACGAGCCCGTACCCGTGTTCCTGACCGGCAACAGCCAGGAATTCCGGCTCTATGTGCTGCCCATCAACGTGATGCTCAAGGACAACGCCGACGACATCCACGAGAAGATAGAGTACGCCGAAGCGGGCCACGAGCTGCATCCGGTGCTGGCCCGCATCCGTCACGAGGCCGAAGGTATCACCAGCGCCTACGCCGGGCAGGCCACCACGCAACCGCGCCGCATCTCATTCGAGGAGCTGGCCGACATGGTGGACGAGGTGTTTATTGCTCTGCACGGCCGCCCCGGCGAGGATGGCGCCCTGCAACGCAAGCTGGAAAAGTACGGCCTGCCCTACAACGGCTCCGGCGCCGATTCCAGCTCCATTACCATCAACAAATTCGAAACCAACCGCCACCTGCGCGAAGCCGGTTTGCGCGTGGCTGAGCATCGTATGGCCAACCGCCTGGAATGGCAGGCCGATGCCGAAAGCTTCTACCGCAGCCTGGAAACGCAGTTTGCCTACCCATTCATTGCCAAGCCCGCCGATGATGGCTGCTCCTCGGCCGTGAAGAAAATCAAGAGCCGGGCCGAGCTGGAAGCCTTCACCCGCCTCATTTTCCGCGACCAGGAAGACCTACTGGAAACCGAGGCCGCGACGCTCCATCTAGGCTTCAAAGAAGAGTTTCCGCAGAAAGACGCCTTCTTGGTGGAAACCCTGATTTCCCGCGATGGGGCGGCGCACTTCCTGGAAGTGACGGGTGGCCTGCTCACGCACTGGGGCGAAAATGGCGAGTTGCAGATTGAGGTATTCGAGGCCTCCGAAGCCCTGGCGACCGGCGAGGTGCTGAGCCTGGAAGAGAAGTTTCTAGCTGGCGAAGGGCAGAACATCACGCCCGCCCGCTACGCCCCGGACCCGCAGGAGCGCCAGCGCATTTCCGAAGAAGTGAAAAAAGAACTGCGCCGCGTGGCAGAGGTGCTCGACATTCAAGGCTACGCCCGCATCGACGCCTTCGTGCGCGTGCGCGACAACGGCGCGGTAGAGGTGCTCATCATCGAGGTGAATTCCCTGCCCGGCATGACGCCCGCCACCTGCATCTTCCACCAAACCGCCCTGGCCGGCTACACTCCCTATCAGTTTATTGACCAGATTCTGGAGTTTGGGAAACAGCGCAACGAGAAGCTGGAAGCCACCACTAAAAGCTAAGCAACTAGCTCCCCTCCTTTTTAAGGAGGGGAGTTAATTCTAGCTCTATTTTCTAAATACCTTCG
>NZ_JBTYZO010000017.1:0-145010 GCF_057808495.1 Hymenobacter sp. M1-2 | reverse complement strand
ACTGATTTCGTCCAGATTACTCACGAACGCAAAGATAATTGTCCGTACAACCTAGTTCATCAATTCGGCAGGAGAAATTACGCTTCACACGGTCCATGAGAGTAGTTGGAAAAAAGAGTGTAGAATGTTCGTAATATATAGATAAACGGTTGAGCTACCTACACCATTGCCCAACCACCCTCCCCACCCCTCCGACAGCAGTTCCGGGCCGTCCGCAACGACTTCCGGGCCGTCCGCAACGACTTCCGGGCCGTCCGCAATGACTTCCGGAGCGTCCGCAACGAGTTCCGGGGCGTCCGCAACGAGTTCCGGACGCTCCGACACGAGTTCCGGGGCGTCCGCAACGAGTTCCGGACGCTCCGACACGAGTTCCGGGCCGTCGGATAAGGTTTCTGAACGTGATTCTGGACTATTGTGGCCTGCTTATCGGCGCGAACGTAGCGCCTCATGGCTCGTGACTGACCGTGCGGGGCGTTTTCTTGACATGGCTACCCTCCCGGCGGGGCGGGGCGGCTGGTTAAGCGGCTTCATCTTCCACGCCCGGGAAGCAGTCAGCGAATAGTGAAGAATAGCGGACTTATTATTTTCTTTCCTGGTAAGTCCTTACTTTATCCGCTCTAAAGGAGCCGTACTGCTTGAAGGCTAGCGGCCTTCCTTTCCGAAATCAACCGTATCGACCATGAAGAAGGCACTCCAACGCCTGAGCGCGGGCCTGCTGCTACTGGCTGCCACCCAGACCCACGTAGCGGCCGCCCCCACGTTTCCGCAGCCCCTGAGTCCGCGCAACGCCAGCTACACCATTGCCGTGCAGCTCGACCCGACCAAGAAGCAGCTGACGGGGAAGGAGACGCTGGTTTGGAAAAACCTGTCCACTGATGCCGTGGGGGAGCTACAATTCCACCTCTACCTCAACGCCTTTAAAAACTCGCGCTCCACGTTCATGCGCGAATCGGGCGGGCAGTTGCGGGGGGCAAACATCGACGAGGCCGGGGGCGACGGCTGGGGCTGGACGGATGTGAAGGCTATGCGGGTCCGGCGGGGCAATGGCGCCGCGGAAGACCTCACGCCGGGCATCGAGTTCATCCATCCCGACGACGACAACCAGCACGACCAGACGGTGATTCGGGTGCCGTTGAGCAAGCCCGTGCAGCCCGGTGAAAGCATCAGCGTAGAGGTGGACTTCAAAGCCAAGCTGCCCAAAATATTCGCCCGCACCGGCTTCAGCGGCCTGGCCCCCGAAGACCGCTACTTCCTGGTGGGGCAATGGTTTCCTAAGATTGGAGTGTACGAAGCCGCCGGCCAGCGCTACGCCAAGCAGGGCCAGTGGAATTGCCACCAGTTTCACGCCAACTCCGAGTTCTACGCCGATTACGGCGTCTACAACGTGGCCATTACGGTGCCGCAAGCCTACGTGGTGGGCGCCACGGGCCTGCTAGAAGGCGAAAAGAAGAACCCCAACGGCACCAAAACGCTCCAGTTCCACGCCGAAGACGTCATTGATTTTGCCTGGACGGCCTCGCCCCGCTTCCTGACGCAGGAAAGCCAGTGGCAGCACGTGCGCATCAAAACGCTGCTCCAGCCCGAGCACGCCGGACAGGCCGCGCGCTACTTCAAGGCGGCCAAGGCGGCGCTGGCGTATTTCGAGAAGCACATTGGCCGCTATCCGTATCCCAACCTCACCATCGTCGATCCGCCCGTGTACGGGTTGGGTTCGGGCGGCATGGAGTATCCCACCTTCATCACGGGGGGCTCGTTCTGGAACATGCCCAAGGGTATCAAAGCCACGGAGGGCGTGACGGTCCACGAGTTTGGGCACCAGTATTTTATGGGGCTGTTGGCTTCCAACGAGTTCGAGGAGCCCTGGCTGGATGAGGGGTTCAACCAGTACTTCGAGGGCCGCGTGATGGACCACGCCTACGGCCCCCAGACGTCCGCCGTTGATTTGTGGGGGTTCCGCATCGGCGATATTGAGGAGAACCGGGCGGGCTACGTGGGTATGGCCAACCCGAAATCGGCCGAAAACTTCCGCTACGCTTGGCAGTACCCGGAGGAATTTTCGGCCTACGGGGCCATCACCTACTCCAAAACCGCCACCTGGCTCACCACCCTCGACCGGCTGGTGGGCCGCCCGGTGATGGACGAAATCATGCAGACCTACTTCGAGCGGTGGAAATTCAAGCACCCCTGCGCCATCGATTTCATTGCCATCGTGAACGAAGTGGTAGCCAAGCGCCACGGCACCCGGTTCGGGCCGAACATGAACTGGTACTTCGACCAGGTGCTCTACGGCACCAACGTTTGCGACTACAAGCTCACGCGCATCAACAATACCAAGGTGCTGCCCACCAGCGGCATCGTGGACCAGCAAGGCAAGAAGGTGTTGCTGAAAGACGATAAGAAAAAAGACGACAAAGACGACAAGTCGGCCACCCGCTACCGTTCGCAGGTGCTCCTGGAGCGGCTAGGCGAAATGACGCTGCCGGTGGAGGTCCTAGTGCATTTCGAGAATGGCAAGGAGGTGCGCGAAGCCTGGGATGGCCAGGCCCGCACTCAGTCGTTTAGCTACGAGGGCCCAAGCAAGGTGGCCTGGGCCAAGCTGGACCCGCAAAACAAGCTGCTGCTGGATGTAAACCTCAACAACAACAGCCGCGCCGTGCAGCCCGAAACGGCGCCCTTCTGGAAGTACACCGTCAAGTTCCTCTTCTGGGTACAAAACGCCCTGCAATGGGCCAGCGTGCTGGTTTGATACAATGAACAATGAACAGTGAGCAATTGCCAGGGCAGGCCATTAGGAAATTCTTCATTGCTCATTCTTCATTGCTCATTGCCTCACGCGCCGGTCTGCCCGCTTTTTTGGCGGGCTGAACGGTCGAAGGGCGCGCCGCCTGTTTGTGTCGAATGAGGAATTGGGGCGGCCGAGCAGACGAAACAACATCAGCTCGCGGCGACCGGTCAGCCCGCCGAAAAAGCGGGCAGACCGGAGCTGCCGACTAATTCCTCATTGCTACTTCTTCATTCCTCATTTCCCTTATGTCCTTCTCTCCTACTCTTTCTTCTTGGCGCGGCGGTTTCGGTGCTGCCTGGAGCAACAAACGGCTTATTACGCTCGTCTACGGCTTCAATCTGGTGCTGGCCTTGGTGCTGGCGCTGCCTCTTTTCGACACGCTGAAGACCGGGGCCGCTAGTTCCCTGGCACCTGGCGAGTTGCTGGCGGGCTTTAACTTCACGGTGTTCCGGGACTTTCTGCGGGAGCACGGCGACGCCGTTGGGACACTAACGGGGCAGGTGAAATGGATGGCCTTCGCGTACGTGTTTTTCAGCGTGCTGCTGTCGGGTGGTATCCTGCAAACCTTGTCTGCGCCGCAGGCTTTTTCGCTTGCTTCCTTCTTTGCGGGTTGCGGGCGCTACTTCGCGCGGTTTCTGCGGCTGTTCTTTTTCGTGCTGCTTCTGCAGGTGGTGGTTGCGCTGGTCGTCTACGTTCCGCTCGGCGTTTTTTTCAACGTCAATAAGTCCGTTGAGATTGAAAGCAGCTTGTTCTATATCGGCCTGAGCGGTTTCTTGCTGCACCTGTTCCTGTTCGGGCTGGTCCTGCTCATCGGCGACTACGCCCGCATCAGCCTGTTCCGCAACGATTCCACCCGGGCGTTCCGCGCGCTGCGGCAGGCCACGAAGTTTGTTTTCCGGCACTTCGCGAAGACCTACGGCCTGTACCTGGCGGTGGTGGTCTTCCCGCTGGCTCTCTTCCTGGTCTACTTCCTGCTAGATGCGCAAGTCACGATGCGCAACCCGCTCACAATTGTTCTGGTGTTGCTGGTGCAGCAGCTCTTTATCTGGCTCCGAGTAGGCGCTAAAGTGTGGCTAATGGGCAGCGAGCTAACCTTGCATACGCAGCTACAGCCCCTGGAAGAGCAGCCCGTGGTTGCGGAGGCAGAAGCCCCGGCAGAGCCCATAGCCCCAGCGGCCGACAACCTCCCGGCTACAGAGCTGGACGACGTCATGGAAAACAAGATGCTACCCGAGCCAAGCTAGCGTGTGCAGCCTGTAGCGCGAAGCTCCGGCTTCGCGCATCGTTGCTGAGGTTGCACGACCGGAGCTGCTCCGCCACAACGCCTGTCGTGCAACGATGCGCGAAGCGGGAGCTTCGCGCTACTAGCAGCCACTTCCCCCACCCCCGAAAGCGAGACAAGGCACCCACATAGCAGGTGCCCTGTCTCGCTTTCATATGATGGGTCCCGTGCGCTCAGGCTGGTGAGCGGCACAGATGATGTAAATCCAAAGGCTTTCGGAGCGTTGGGGCCGCGCCGCAGCTTTAGTTTCTGAATCCCAAGTGATGACAAGAGTTGCGCCCAATTAGCTGCCGGGCTGGTCGCCAAATTTTTCGTTGCGCTGGCTGTCGTCGGGCTGGCCGGTGAGGGCGCCTTTCGCCATCTGAAACAAGCTGTTGATTTTGCCACCGGGCTTATCCCAGTATTCGCCCTGGTGGGGCCGGATCTTGAGCAGCGTGATGTTGGGGTCGTCTTTGCCCTTCGGAAACCACGCCTTCAATCCTTCCACCCACAGTTCGTTGATCTTGGCTTCGTCGCGGGTTACTTCGGCGGTGCCCGCCAGCGTCACGTAGGTTTGGGAATCGTTTTCGGCGTAGCTGATGCCCACGCAGTTGTTGCGCCCTATTTCCGTCACCTTGCGGGAATCGGCATACGTGAAAAACCAGATAGTGCCATTCTCGTCCAGCCCGTGCGTGTACATGGGCCGGGTGTGGAAGTCGCCGTCTTGCTCGTGCGTAGTGAGCAATGCGTAGCTGATATCCTTGATTTTGTCTTTAAGCAGGTCCAGTTCCTGGGGCTTGATGGCGTTTTGCATGGTGCTTGGTTGAGGTTGGGGTGGCAATGAATGATTGAATACTAACTCTCCACGGCCTGCTTCCAATCGGTGGAGTTGCAATGGGGGCAGGCTTTGGTGGGGGCGGCTTGGGCTTGTTGCAACTGCCCGCAGTAGCCGCAGGCCCAGTTGTCGGGGGCCAGAGGTTGCCGCGCGGCCATCTCCTTGTCCCACTCCGGCACCAACGACAAGCCAGGGCGCGGCGGCTCCTGCTTTTGAATGGTGAAACGCCCATTCGATTCCAGATACAACCGTTTCACCCGCCCCAGCTGGTCGATGCCCTCGGACCGAATGTGCGCCACGGCCCGCTCCTGCGCCAACGACACTTCGCGCAGCACGTCGGGGTTGAAGCGGCCATCCTCCACCAGAATGCCAATGTCATCAAGCACCGCCGACTCAAACTTGGGACTCTTATAGGCCTGGTACGCCACCCAGCGCTGCACGCCTATCACGGCGGCCGCCACTACTATAGCGGGCAGCAAGCCTCGGTCGGGCGCCTGCATCGGAATACCCACGCTGGCCGCCAACGACACTAGGGCCGCCATTTCCAGCCGGCTCATCTGCCCCGACATCCGCCGGCCCATTAGCCGCATGGATACCAGGATGAGTGCGTACAGAAAGATGATGCGCAGAACTATTTCCAGCAGAAAGCTCCAGGGCACTTCGCCCAGCAGCATCCGCATCCAATCGGTGAGGTGAATGTCTTCCGGTTTCATAGAGGCCAGTTATGCAATTGCCTTGTCCCAGCGCGTGCTCTGGCACACGGGGCAGGTTCGGGCGGCATGATGCGTTTGACTCACGGTGTTGCCGCACTGGCAGCAGGCCAGCTTATCGTCGGCGGGCTGTTGTTGTTGCCGCGCTTGCTGGTCGCGGGTGGGCAGCACGGAGAGTCCGGGCACGGGCTCGTCGCGTTGGAAAATGCTGAAGACGCCGCAGGCTTCCCGGTATACCCGCTCCACCTGCCCCAAATGCCCGATTTCCTTGTCCCGCAACTGGGCAAACAGCTGGTCATGCGTTACCCGCGATTCTTTCAGAGCATCGAGCTGCATCACGCCATCGCACACGAGCAAGCTCATTCCACCCTGAATAATCTTCTCCACGCGCGCGTTTCGCACGCCCCAACCCGTGACGCCCCGCTGGAGCAACAGCACCGCCACCAACAGCACAATACCCGGCAGAATCCCCCGGTCTGGCGACTGCATAGGCAACGCTACGATGGCACCGAGCATAATTATCACGGCCATTTCGGTGATGGTGAGCTGCCCGTTCATGCGCTTGCCCAGCAGCCGTAGCACCAGCAGCATCACGGCGTAAATAATGACCGTGCGCACGAATGCTTCCAGCAGAAACTCGGCCGGGGCCTGCCCAAACAGAATGCGCCGCCAGTCGTCGAGGTGGATTTCTTCTTTTTTCATACCAATACAGAAAGCCTAGTGCTGGCGCGCAACCGATGCCGAAGACTCAGACATCATGAAATGCTCTTCACTAAAAAGTACCCCAGCAGAGGTACTTTTTAGAAGAGCGGCGGCCGGCAAGGGAGTTGCTAAGAGTTAGGTATTGAGCACTTCGCCGCCGTTGGGGTGCAGCGCCTGGCCCGTGATGTAGGAAGCGTCTTCAGAAGCCAGAAATACATAGCAGGGCGCCACTTCCGAGGGCTGGCCGGGGCGCTTCATGGTGGTGTCTTTGCCGAAGGAAGCTACTTTGTCGGGCGGGAAGCTGGCCGGAATGAGCGGCGTCCAGATGGGGCCCGGTGCCACTGTATTGGCCCGAATCTGCTTTTCGGCCAGCTGTTGCGCAATGGAACGCGTGTAGGCCGTAATGGCGCCCTTAGTGGCTGAATAATCAACTAGCTGCTGGTTGCCGCGGTACGCGTTAATCGACGACGTATTGATGATGGAGTCGCCGGCCTTCATGTGGGGCAAGGCGGCCTGCGTTACGCGCACGAAGGAGAAGAAGTTGACCTGAAACGTGTCCTCGAACTGCGTGTAGGGTAGCTCCGCCACATCGGTGTTCGGGAATTGCTCTGCGGCGTTGTTGACGAGGATGTTCAAGCCACCTAGCTCTTCCACTGTTTGCGCCACAATGTTTTTGCAATACTCCGGGTCGCGGAGGTCGCCGGGCAGAGTGAGGCAGCGGCAGCCTTCCTGTTCCACTAGTTGGCGGGTTTCATAGGCGTCTTGCTCTTCGTGGGGCATGTAGGTGATGGCCACGTCGGCACCTTCGCGGGCAAAGTGAATGGCCACGGCCCGGCCAATGCCGGAGTCGCCGCCCGTAATGAGGGCTACTTTGCCTAGCAGCTTGTCGCTGCCTCTGTAATTGGCCCGAATATATTCCGGCCGGGGCGTCATTTCCTGCTCGATGCCGGGCTGCTGTTCCTGCTCTTGCGGGGGCAAGGACGTTGGTTTGTTTTCCATGAGGATAGATGAAGTGTCGGAGGCTATACCAACGCACCCCACGAAAGCAGGTTATAGCCGAGCCAGCGCCTTTTGTTTAGCTTATCGCCCTTCTGCTCAGCTTGTTTGTCCGGCTGACGACAGGAAGCATCTGACTAAATGGCCATTGCTTATCCCGTCATGCAGCGGCGGTAGCCGATGCATCTCGCGTGCTGACGTTGCAGCGGTAATTGACTTACTACTCTAGCAAGATGCTTCGCTGCGCCGCTGCATGACGGTCAGCAGAATACGTTCGAGCCATCACACTCACGGAACAACCATAATCACGGCCTACTTCAACCCTGCCCGCACCACTCGCGCCGTTACAAGCAGTTGGCCGGTGTGGCGCGTGGTGTGCTCGGCGGCGTGCACCAGCAGCCCTATCACGGTGCTCGGCAGCTTAGCCCGGCCCACCACCCGAAACTCCCACAACGTAGCCTCGGGCGTGGTGCGAAGCTGCACTAACATTTGCTTCACGGCTTCGTGAAAGGCTTGCACCAGTGTGGCAGTAGTGCCCGGTGTGGTGGGCACGTCGTTTTCGGCGGCGAGGTAGCGCAACTGCTTCTCGCGCAGCGGCTCCTGGCGGGCGTAGGTGCCCATGCGGTCCAACACCCCGGCCAGATGGCGCAAGTGGAAGCCTACGGATGCTACTCCAGCGGGCCGGACCGTGAGCAGATGATCGGGGAAGTCGTGGAGGGCGGCTTGCACTTCGGCGCGGGCTTGCAGCAGGGCGTGAGCTACGGGTTGCAGCAAGGGCGGTACGTCGGGCAGTGGGCCGCGCAGCCAGTATTCGGGGAGTGGCGCTGCTGAGTCAGGTGTCGTCATGGGCAGGTAACTGTTGGATAGGGGTGCAGGTTGTAGCAGCAATCTGCGGCTAGGGTAAGTGATGCACCTGCTCTTGCCTGTAAGGTTCTGCAACATCTCCACTGGTCTTCTATCTCAGCTTTAAAATCTCAGTTCTAAGGTCTAGTTTTTCGGTTTCTACGCCGCTGGGCCTATCTTTAAGGCTATGTTACGACCCTCTCAGCGCGGTATCGCGCTGCCAGCTTCTCCTTACCGCCGACTCACTCCCCACGCCGATGCTACTCGGGCGCGGGGCCTCACGGTGCACCCACTCAACATCGGCCAGCCCGACGTAGAAACTCCACCGGCTATGCTTGCGGCCGTACAGCAAGCCAGCATTCGGGTGCTGGAATACAGTCCCACGGCCGGTTATGCCAGCTACCGCCACAAGCTAGCCCAGTACTATCAGGGCCTGGGCCTGGAGGTAGAAGCCGAAGACATCATCGTGACTACTGGCGGTAGCGAGGCGCTGTCGTTTGCCTTCCTCGGCTGTCTTGATCCGGGGGATGAAGTGATTGTGCCGGAGCCGTTTTACGGCCCCTACAACGCGTTTGCCATCTCTACCGGCACGCGCATCGTGCCCGTTACGTCGTACCTGGAAGACAATTTCGCGCTGCCGCCCATCGCCGATTTCGAGCAGAAGATTACGCCGCGCACCAAGGCCATCCTGATTTGCAGCCCCAACAACCCCACCGGCTACGTGTACAGCCGCGCCGAGATGGAGCTGCTCAAAGACCTATGTCTGCGCCACAACCTGTACCTGCTCTCCGACGAAGCCTACCGCGAATTCTGCTACGATGCCACCTACACCAGCGCCCTGCACCTGCACGGCACCGACGACCACATCGTTTTGCTCGACACCATCTCGAAACGCTACAGCGCCTGCGGAGCCCGCATCGGCGCCATCGTGACTAAGAACCGCGCTCTGCGTGACACCTTTTTCAAGCTGGCGCAGCTGCGGGTGAGTCCGCCGGGCCTGGGGCAGCGCCTGGCCGAAGCCGCTGCCGACCTACCCGCAACCTACTTCGACCACACCAAAGCCGAATACCTGGCCCGCCGCGACCTCATGCTGCGCCGGCTGCGGTCCATGCCCGGCGTACAGGCTCCCACGCCGAGTGGGGCTTTCTACATCGTCTGCCACCTCCCCATCGACGATTCTGAGCGGTTCGCGCAGTGGCTGTTAGAAGATTTCAATCACCAGGGCCAAACCATTATGCTATCTCCTGCCACGGGGTTTTACGCCACGCCGGGCCTGGGCCGTCAGCAAGTGCGACTGGCGTACGTCGTCAATCAGGAAGTCATCAATCTCGCTATGGACTGCTTGGCCGTGGCGCTGCAACAATACCCTGGCCGGATCACGGATTCTCACGGATTTTAGCGGATTGCACGGATTTTGTGGACGGCGCTGGGGCAGCAATGCGGTCCGGGTACCCGCCCGAAAGCTCCGGCAGGCTTCTTGTAGAACCGTGCCCATCTGCACCAGCTACGAATGCTGGGTATTTCACCGAAAGCTCTGATGCTATGAACCGTGTATTGCTTCTGTTGCTCCTTGGCGCCGGATCCGCCGCGGCCCAACTCACCAGCATCAGGCCCGACTCGGCGCGCGTGCTTACGCTGCGCGTGAACGGCCAGGAAGTAGCCGCTGATACGGTCAGTACCCGCTTTTTTCTGGGCGAAGACCGTGCTCTGCGTCTCAACATCGTGCGCGCCGACGACCCCGACGGCGAAGGCCTCACCATTATCATCGACCGATTCCCGATTCAGGCGGGCACCTACAGCTTTCAGGAAATCCTGAGTGGCCGCAACCGGGATGCTTCGTACCGTTTCGGCAGCGTGGCGGCCTACTCCAAATCCTGCGCTGCCAACACCGGCAACGTCACGATTACGGGCGTGAATGCGGCCCGGCACTGGCTGATGGGCACCTACCGTTGCCAGGTCTGCGAAGCTGGCCGCGGCGGCAAGCCCCTCACGCTGGAAGGCAGTTTCCGGTATCCGGTGGAGAAAGAGTAGCCGCGATTCCTGCGTCAAGTGCCGCCTGTCATTGCGAGCAGCGCGAAGCAATCCTTCCTCTTAAAGCGCAAAACCCACCGAAGCAACAAGCCCTTGACGTCCGTGCTGACGCCAAGGGCTTGTCTGTTTAGAAAACTAGTCTCATCGAGAGGAAGGATTGCTTCGCTTCGCTCGCAATGACTGCGGCTTCGTAGAATCTACAGCGTAGCTAAGTCGATGACGAAGCGGTACTTCACGTCGGATTTTATCATTCGCTCGTAGGCCTCGTTGATATAATCCATGCGAATGACTTCCACGTCGCTCATTACGTTGTTTTCGGCGCAGAAATCCAGCATTTCCTGGGTTTCCTTGATGCCGCCGATGAGCGAGCCGGCAATGCGGCGGCGCTTGGCAATGAGGTTGAACGCGTGCAGCTGCGGGGCTTCCGGCGGCACACCAAGCAGCACCATGGTGCCATCGAGGCGCAGGCTGCCCACATAGGGCGTCAGGTCCATCGAAGCCGAAACAGTATTGATGATGAGGTCGAAGTAGTTGCGCACTTCCTTCATCGCCTGCTCGTCTTTGGTCACCACGAACTTGTGCGCACCAAGGGTTTTGGCATCGGCTTCCTTGCCGGGCGAAGTGCTAAGTACCGTCACCTCGCAGCCCATAGCGGCGGCAAACTTCACGGCCATGTGACCTAGTCCGCCCAGGCCCATCACGGCCACTCTATCCCCAGCCTTGGCCTTCCACTCCCGCAGCGGCGACCAGGTAGTGATGCCGGCGCACAGCAACGGCGCCACGCGGGCCAAATCAAGCTTTTCGGACACGCGGAGCACGAATTTCTCGGTTACCACAATCTGGTTGGAGTAGCCGCCGTAGGTTGGGGAGCCGTCCTTGTCCTTGGCGTTGTAGGTGCCCACGAAGCCATTGTCGCAGTACTGTTCTAGGCCGGCATCACATTCGGCGCAGTGTTGGCAGGAATCCACCATGCAACCCACGCCGGCCAAGTCGCCGGGCTTAAAATTCTGCACGTGGGCTCCCACTTCCGTTACGCGGCCCACAATTTCGTGGCCGGGCACCATGGGGAAGATGGAGCCGCCCCATTCGTCGCGCACTTGATGCACATCGGAGTGGCAAACGCCGCAGAACAGAACCTCAATGCGCACATCGTGCGGGCCAACGTCGCGGCGCTGAAAATCGAAGGGAGTGAGTGGGGCATGGGCAGCCGAAGCCGCGTAGCCTTTGGTTTCAAGCATGACAGAATGGTTTTGGAAAAGAAATGCAGTGCGAATGGCTATAACTGGTTTCGCAGCCGAAGGTTCGGCGCTGCACGACTCTTTCGAAGTACAGCTCCGCAACAAAGCAAGCAATGAAACCGGACTCTACGTAGCTTTATTCAGCTGTGCCTGCGCGTCTACGTTGTCGGCGGCGGCTTGAACAGGTGGTGCGTCCGCAGGTGCGGGTGAATCCCACCCTTTACGCAGCATTTCCTCCACCTGTGCCTTGAGCCGCTTCAGCGACTGGCGGGAGAACCGTTTTTGCAGCATCCGCCCAAAAAGCTTAAAGCCTAGCCAGTAAAACGGATTGCTAATACGGCCCGTCTGCGAAACGGCGTGAATCCGAAACACCACCCGGCCCGTCGTCAGGTTCTTGTGCACCGTGAAGTCGATTTGCCCGCGCTCAAAATGGCCTTCGAGCGTGGCGTAGTTGTAGCCCCACACTTGCTCCTCGTCACCTTCCGGCAACACCCGCCGCTCGTCCGTAACGCCACCGGTGCGCACCCCAAACCAGAACGTGAACACCAGAAACCGGCCCCGCAGCACCATCACGCGGTGTTCCAGCGGCTCATCGGGCAGGAAGATGCCCGTGATTAGGCCGGGCGGCGGGAAGGTGTAGTTGCGCAGCACTTCACGGGCCGCGGCCCAGGAGCCGTGGGTCGCCGGTGGGCCGGGCGCTTCGGCGGGCAATTCCGTTTCGTAGTCGTCTACGCGCCAGCCGTTGGCGGCGGAATACTCGGCCAGCCGGTTTACATCGAAGTTGTACTTCGCCTCTTGATAAGCGGCTAGGCGAGCTTTGTGCGTTTCGTAGAGCGGCGGCTTAGGCATCCTGCGTGACTTCGGTTTCGGACTCGGCCTGTCTTACCGTTTCCACGTGTACTGGGCCAAGCGGCAGCCCCTGGCTGTGGTCGGCCACCCGCTGGCAGAAGGTTTCCCAGGTTTGCTGCTGCACTTTTTTGCCCATGCCTAGCGTGTCGTAAGTGAAAGCCACGAGGCCATCGCGGGAGCGGGCCCAGGAGTGTATCTCAAAGCGCAGCGTATCGGGCAGCGAAACGTGAGGTCGCAGCGAAAACTGAATGCGGCCCGCCTCAGGGTGACTTTCCAGCGTCACTAACTCAAAATAATCGGCGCCGATCTCTGACACGCGCACGTCGCCGTTCCAAGGACCGAGAATCTTGATGCGAAACTCGTCGCCGACGCGCAATTCGTGCGCCTCGCCTTTAGCTTTCTCGAAATCAGCCAGCAAATCAGGCGAAAAAGCGGGCAGGTCGCACTTGATGTGATGCAGCAGTTCCCCCGCCGACTGACGAGCGTGCTGCACGTCAATCCAGTAGCGGCGCTCAAATAAAGGGCCACTGCCCGTTTGGGCAGGTTGTTCTGATTTAGGCATCGGAATAGACAAATAAGCCGGCGAAAAGCAACTCGCCTGCCTTCCCAACCACTAACGCATCAAGTGTTCGAGGGGTTGAGCCGCGCGTTTCTGCTCTGCCATACTTCCCTTGCCCGCAGCATCGCACTCACCTGTTTCCCGTAGTAGGGTTCATATCCAATTCTCCAACCTATGGCCTACTACCGCCCGCCCGGCCCACCCGCCGACCCCGTTATCGTGCGTGAGCTGACGCGCTTGCAGGAAACCATGCGGGCCCAGGTGCGCTTGGAGCCCCTAGCCCAAGAGCCCACTTTCATTGCCGGCTGCGACTCCTCGTTTCCAACTCCCGATACTATTTTGTCGGTGTTCGTGCTACTACGATTTCCGACGCTGGAGTTGATAGAGAAAGTGTACCACACCAGCTCCGTGGAGCTGCCCTACATTCCGGGCTTACTCTCATTTCGCGAGGCCCCCAACGTGCTATTGGCCTACGAGAAGCTGCGCCAAAAGCCCGACGTCATTATGGTAGACGGCCACGGCATTGCACACCCGCGCCGCATGGGTATCGCCGCGCACCTGGGGGTGCTACTCGATATGCCCACGTTCGGCGTAGCCAAGCAGAAGTTGACGGGCACCTTTCAGGAGCCAGCCCCGCAAAAAGGCAGCCTTTCCCCTCTTACTGATAAAAACGGGGAGCTACTCGGCGAAGTCATCCGCTCCAAAGACAAGATAAACCCGCTATTCGTGAGTCCCGGCCACCGTTGCGACCAAGCCGCCGCCACCCGCCTCACGCTGGCCTGCCTGCGCGGCTACAAGCTCCCCGAACCCACCCGCCTCGCCGACCATTGGGCCGAGGAGTTTAAGAAGGAATTGAAATAGGTATTTGTTAGCCTATGCCCGCTGCTGCCGATTGTAGAAAGAGCATTTAAATTTTTGAATAGCTTCTTCGTGTCTCTTTAGGTTCGCTCAAACCACCCAGACCTGCGGCTGTCTTGTGAGGCGTACTGGAGATAGTACGCCATTCGCAACAACTCCAACGACTCACCAGCTTCTGAGGGCAGCCCTAGTAGCCGGGCTACGGCCGCGTACACCACGCGCGGGGGCTCTGCTTCGGCCAGGATACCGCGCTGCTGTCCTGTCTGCGTAGATTTAGACAGCTTCTGCCCCTCTTCGTCGAGTAGCAGCGGATGGTGTAAAAACTGCGTCTGTTCGAAGACCTCGGTGCCGGGTAGTAGCATAGCAAGCCACAACTGCGCCGCCGTGCTCGGCAGCAAATCCAGCCCGCGCACGACGAAGTTGACACCGAGCCGCACATCGTCTACCACGGACGCTACTTGATAAGCTGCCACACCATCTTTTTTGCGCACCACGAAGTCGCCTAGCTCGTGGGCCAGCGCTACAGTCAGGGATCCTTGCTGCAGGTCCGTAAAGTTGATGCGCGTCGCCTCCGGCACGTGGGCGCGCCAAGCCGTGTCAGGCGTATTGAGGGGGACGAGGCGGGGGCGGCAGGTGCCGGGGTAACGGCCATTGGGCGCGGTGGCGGCGCGCGCTAAGTCGGTGCGGGAGCAGCGGCAGGCGTAGAAGCAGCTGGGGTGCGCTGAGCGGGCGGCTTGCAGGGTGGCTTCGTAGGCAGGCAGAAAATGACGCTGCGAGTAGTGTCGTTCGAAGTCGTCGGGGCCAGTGGGGCCGGCATCGTAATCGAGACTGAGCCACTCCAGGGTGCGGAAGATGTTGTCGAGGTAGGCCGGGCGAAACCGGGCGCGGTCCAGGTCGTCGATGCGCAGGTGTAATGTGCCCCCAGCGCGGCGCGTGAGCAGCCAGGTGAGCGTGAAGTTGATGGCATTGCCGAGGTGCAGAAAGCCGCTCGGCGTGGGCGCCAGGCGCGCAACAAGGGGTGTTGAAGAGGAAAGAGGCGGGAACATGCGGGACCGAAAATTACGGGCTTTGGCGCACTCCGTTAAACTATCGTTTCGCAAACTCATCTACAAGGCAAATCCTATACTTGCCGCCTTTGATGAAACGTCTCCTCTTTTCCTGCCTGCTGCTCCTGCTCGTGGGCTCCCACTTTGCTCAAGCGCAATCAACACTCTACTTCCCGCCCCTCACCGGTACCACGTGGGCCAGCACCGCGCCGCAGAGCCTGGGTTGGTGCCAGCCGCAGCTCGATTCGCTGCTCAACTACCTGGAACGCAAAGACACCAAATCGTTCCTGGTGCTGAAAGATGGCCGTATGGTGGTGGAGCGCTACTACGGCACGTTTACGCAAGATTCGCTGTGGTACTGGGCCTCGGCTGGCAAGTCGCTCACGGCTACGCTGGTGGGCATTGCGCAGCAAGACGGCTTACTTACCCTCTCCGACAGTACCTCCCGCTATCTGGGCCGGGGCTGGACCTCAGCGCCCAACGCGAAAGAGCGTCTCATCACGGTGCGCGACCAGCTCAGCATGACCACTGGCCTCGACGATACGCCGCCCGCGCCCTGCGACAATGAAAGCACTGCGGCTGGCTGCTTGCTCTACCGCGCCGATGCCGGCACCCGCTGGTCTTACCACACTGGTCCCTACCGTCTGCTGCAAAACGTGATTGTAAACGCCAGCGGCCAACCCATCAACCAGTATACCAACCAGCACTTAGCTTCGCGCATTGGCATGAGTGGCACCTGGGTGAACAGCGTCTACTACAGCCGCGCCCGCGACATGGCCCGTTTCGGGCTGCTCACGCTGGCCCGCGGCACCTGGAACGGCACTCCCATCCTGCGCGATACGGCCTATTTCCGCCGCATGACCACACCTTCGCAGTCGCTCAATCGCAGCTATGGCTACTTGTGGTGGCTCAATGGGCAAGCCTCGTACAAGCTGCCAGGGCCGCAGCAAGCCACTTTTCCCGGTCCTCTCGTTCCCGAAGCACCCGCGGACCTCATTGCCGCCTTGGGTAAAAACGATCAGAAAATATACGTGGTGCCAAGCCTTGGGCTGGTGGTAGTGCGACAAGGGAAGTCGGCGGGCACTATACCCGTATTGGCGCTGTCTTCTTTCGATAGAGAGTTATGGCGCTACCTTATGGCTGTTATCCAATGCCGCCCACTCGCCACCGCTGCTACCACTGCTGTGACCGTAGCGCCCGATTTGTACCCCAATCCAGCTACCGAAACTGTAACGGTGGGGCCGCTGCTCACCAGCCGTCACCTGCGCCTGCTCGATGTGCTGGGACGACCAGTGCGGCAGTGGCCAACTGCTGCCACCGAAACCTCTTTTTCTCTCAGTGGCGTGCCAAGCGGAGCGTATGTGCTACAGTGGCTGGCTCCAGATGGCAGCCTTTTAGCCACGAGGACCTTCCTGAAGCAATAGCGAGCTGCTTCAGTGCTGATCCACAGCTGTAGCGGGGCGGCATATGGGTAGAAACAAAGCTTATACAAGTGGTTCAAGCCCCATCGAGGCGACACATGTTTGGCTTGCGCACCAAGTATAAACAACGCAACTACGCCCTTGCTCCTATCACAAAAGCACTATAAATAAACTTTTGCGATTTAATTGATGTATGTACATATATTTGATGCAGCAAGCTGACTCACTCAGCTAGGCTTGTCCCTCAGTTCTTTTATCATGCAGACGCTTTTTCACCCCGCCAACACGCGCGGACACGCCAGCCACGGCTGGCTCAATTCCTATCACACGTTCAGCTTCAGCAGCTACTCCAATCCCCAGCGGGTGCATTTTGGCGCTTTGCGCGTGCTCAACGACGATACCGTTGCGGCCGGTATGGGTTTCGGCACCCACCCGCACGACAACATGGAAATCATCAGCATCCCGTTGGCGGGCACGCTGGAGCACAAAGACAACGCTGGCAACCATGGCATCATCCGCAGCGGCGACGTGCAGGTGATGAGCGCCGGCACGGGCATTGCGCACAGCGAGAAAAACTATAGCGCCACGGAAGAAGTGAAATTCCTGCAAATCTGGCTGTTCCCGAACAAGCGCGGCGTACAGCCCCGCTACGACCAGCAGAGCTTCCGGGCTGAGGACGGCCACAACCAGTTTCAGCAGGTGCTCTCCCCCAACCCCAACGATACTGGCGTCTGGATTCACCAAGATGCGTGGTTTCACCTCGCCGATTTCGACGCGGGCTTTGCGGCCGACTACCAAGTGAAGCGCCCTGGCAACGGCGTGTACGTGTTCGTGCTAGAAGGCGACGCAACCGTAGCCGGCCAACCTTTGCGCCGCCGCGACGGTTTCGGCCTCTGGGAAACCGACTCGTTCCCTATCCAAGCCAACACCAACACTCGCCTACTCCTCATGGACGTACCAATGGCATTGTAGCAAGTCCCCGCCGCATGAGCCTAAAGCAGCGAGAAGCCACGCAGGCGAACAACCGTCCACAACATCCGTGAAATTCGTTAAAATTCGCGCTAATCCGTGATCCATGAAACACGCCCCCACCACCTACCCAGTCCACGAGCTTATTCGCAAGCGTTGGAGCCCTCGTTCGTTTGCTAGCTATCCGGTAGCGCCCGAAACCCTGAACCAAGTGTTTGAGGCTGCTTCTTGGGCTGCCAGCGCCATGAATGAGCAACCCTGGCGCTACATTTACGCCCACCACGCCGACCAGGAAAGCTTCCGGAAGATGGTGGATTGTCTGCTGCCTGGCAACCAACCCTGGGCCAAAAACGCGCCGGTGCTCATTCTAGCCCTGGCCAAAACGCAGTACGACAACGGCAAGCCCAACGGCGCCGCGCTCCACGACCTCGGCTTAGCCAACGCCAACTTGCTATTCGAAGCCACGGCTCTAGGTTTGCACGGCCACTTCATGGGCGGCTTCGACCCCGATAAGACCCGGGAACTGTTTGCCCTGCCCGAAACCCTACAGCCTGTAGCTTTTATTGCGTTAGGCTACCTCGGTGAGGCGGAGCAGCTCGAAGAGCCGTTTTTGAGCCGCGAAAAGACTCCGCGTCAGCGCAAGCCCATCACTGAAATTGCCTTTCACCACCAACTACCAGCTTAGTGTCATGCCTCATCTGCTCATCTCCGCCGCCGACCGTGGCCTAAAAGACATTGGCTGGCTGCAAAGCCACTTTTCGCTCAGCTTCGGGCCCTACACCAATCCCGCCCGCAGTGGGTTTGGCCTGTTGCACGTCTTCAACGATGACTTTGTGCAACCGGGACATGGTTTTGGGTTGCACGCGCACGCCAACATGGAAATCATTTCAGTGATGCTGGCCGGCCACATGAACCACAAAGATTCCATGGGCTACTCGGAGGAAGTGACGACGGACTGGGTGCAGATTATGAGTGCCGGCAGCGGCCTGCGCCACGAGGAGCACAACATCGGCCAAGAAGAAGTGAATTTCTTGCAGATCTGGATTGAGCCCAAGCTGCAAAACGTGACGCCTCGCTATCAGCGCCGCCATTTTCCGGCCGAAAAGCGCCGCAACCAGCTCACCACCATTGTCAGCAATGAGGAAGGCACGGCGCACTGCTGGATCAACCAGAACGCAAAACTCTCCCTCGGCTATTTCGACGCGGGCCAGACCCTGAGTTACGCGCTGAATCCGCTCAACAAAGGAGTTTTCATTTTTCTGATGGAGGGCCAGCTGACGGTGAACGGGCAAGCAGTGGCGCAGCGGGAAAGTATCGGATTTTGGGAAACGGCCGAGGTGCAGCTAACGTGCGGCGCCGAAAGCAAATTCATTGTGATTGAAGCCCCTATCAACCATTAAGCTTTCCTTAAGCAGTAGCATCTAGCTCTCGTTTCGCGTATTATTGTAGTACAAGCGTTAGGTCCTCCCAACGCACCAGTACGCAATAATGCCCGAGGCGAGAGCTTCGCGTTAGAATGCCCCGAGAACCTGATTTCATGACCATCCGCCGCTTGCTTCTCAGGTTTCTAACCTTGCTGCTGGCTGGTAGCGGCGTATTGAGTAGCTGTTCTTTTTCGGCTCCCCGGCAGCGGCGGCCAATCAAGAATTTCTTCAACGGCCGACAGTACCGCGACACAGTGAGTGTGTACGCCCAAGAAGGTTCGGGGCCAAGGTTTACTTGGTGAACAGGTGGCTGGGGCTTAGGCATCAGGCAGTAAAACAAGACGCAATATTCAGTAGCACAATTCTGGGCGAGCTGAAGTATGAAAAGAGCAAACGACTTTTTCTGTACTTCAGCTACCGTTCCGTTTGAATTTATTTCTGCGAATAGCCGCTGCTGAGGCCACAACTCCTAGATATTGACGGCACTATGATTCAAGCCCGGGATTTTATTCCGAATTTCGGGGCTGAATTCGTCTTGCTTGTCGCATGAAACACCTGTTATCCCTGTTTTTTCTGAGCGTGGTAAGCCTCGCCATCCAGGCGCAAAGCCTTCCTTACCAGATGCCGCCCAAGGCAATTGCGGCGTTGGCCGAAGCGCCACCCACGCCGCGCGTCAGCATCTCGCCCAATGGGCAGTGGATGTTGTTGCTGGATATCCAAGGCATGCCCTCTATTGCCGAGCTTTCGCAGCCGGAAATGCGTTTGGCAGGGTTACGCATCAACCCGCGCACCAACGGCCCGAGCCGCGTTACGTACGCCACGGCCCTGCGCGTCAAGCGTTTGCCCGATGGCAAGGAACTGCTGATCCAAGGCTTGCCAGCCAATGCGCGCATCAGCGAAGTAACCTGGTCGCCGGACAATACTCGCCTGGCCTTCACCAACACTGCCGCCAACCGTATCGAACTGTGGCTGGCCGACGTATCGGCGGCTTCGGCGAAGCAGGTGCCTAATTTGTCTTTGAACGGCATTTTCGGCACTTCCTACGAGTGGGTTTCGGATAGCAAGACGCTGATAGCAAAGGCCGTTCTAGGTGGCCGGGGCGAAATTCCGTCGGCTACCGACGTACCCAAGGGTCCTACCATTCAAGAAAACACGGGCCGCACGGCCGCTGCTCGTACTTACCAAGACCTGCTGAAGAACGCCACCGATGAGCGGCTGTTTCAGTATTTCGCGCTGGCGCAGGCCGTAAAAGTGAGTGTAGAAGGCCGGATGCAGCCACTAGGCGAAGCCGGTATTATTGAGCAGGCTTCACCCTCGCCCAACGGTCGTTTCGTGCTGGTCAAGACCCGCCACCGTCCTTTCTCCTACACGCTGCCCGTGAGCAGCTTCCCCGTGCGGACTGATATCGTGAGCGTGGATGGCCCGGTGGTGCGAAATCTGGAAGACCTGCCTCTCGCCGACAACGTGCCGACTAGCTTCGATGCCGTGCCCACCGGCGCGCGTGAACACGGCTGGCGCGAAGATGCCCCGGCTACGGTGTACTGGGTGGAAGCGCAGGATGGCGGCAATCCCAAAACGGCCGCCCCGGTGCGCGACAAACTATTTGCCTTATCGGCTCCTTTCACGGGCACGGCGCTGGAGCTGGCGGCACTGCCGTTGCGCTTCGCCAACATTTACTGGGGCACCGATATGCTGGCTCTGGTGGAAGGCTACCGCTGGTCGGATCGGCACAAAACGACCTGGACGCTCGATCTGGCCACTAAAACGTCGCTCACCGTCCTCTTCGACCGTTCCTCGCAGGACGCCTACACCGACCCTGGCACGCCCTACCTCAAGCGCAACGAGCTGGGCCGCTCGGTACTGGCAACCGATCCGACTAGCAGCACCATCTATCTGTTTGGGGCAGGTGCTTCGCCGGAAGGCGACCGGCCTTTCGTGGATGAAATGAACGTGCGCACCAATAAAATTTTGCGTTGGTGGCGTTCAGAAGCGCCTTTCTACGAAGTACCCGTCACGATTTTAGACGAGGCCAAACGCCAGTTGGTAACGCGCCGCGAATCGGTGACGGAGGTGCCCAACTATTTCCTGCGCGACGCCCGCAACAACAAATTGGAGCCGCTGACGCAGTTTGCTAATCCTTACGCCAGCCTCGGCGGCTTGAAAAAGCAAGTGCTCAAGTACAAGCGGGCCGATGGCGTGGACCTCACCGCCAATCTGTACCTGCCTCCAACCTACAAAAAGGAAGATGGTCCGCTACCAACTCTGCTGGAAGCCTACCCGGTCGAGTTCAAAGACAAGAAGGACGCCGGACAGGTGAAAGGTTCGCCCTACACCTTCACGCGCCTCTCGTGGGGTTCGCCGGTATTCTGGGTAACGCAGGGTTACGCCGTATTGCAAGGCACCAGCATTCCGATTGTGGGCGAAGGCACCAAAGAACCCAACGATACCTACACCGATCAGCTCGTGGCTTCGGCCAAAGCCGCCATCGAGGAAGGACAGCGCCTGGGCGTAGTAGACGCGAAGCGGGTGGCCGTAATGGGCCACAGCTACGGCGCTTTCATGACGGCCAACTTACTGGCCCATTCCAACTTGTTCAAGGCGGGCATTGCGCGCAGCGGCGCTTACAACCGCACGCTCACGCCGTTCGGGTTCCAGGGTGAGGAGCGTACCTACTGGCAGGCGCCGGAGGTCTACAATGCCATGTCGCCGTTCAACTACGCCGATAAGATCAAGGAGCCGCTGCTACTTATTCACGGCGAGGCCGACAACAACTCTGGCACCTTCCCCATTCAGAGTGAGCGGTTCTACAACGCACTGAAGGGTCACGGCGCCACAGTGCGCTACGTGGTGCTGCCCGCTGAGTCGCATGGCTACGCGGCTCGCGAGTCTGTAATGCACATGCTCTGGGAAATGAATTCTTGGCTCGATAAGCACGTCAAGAGCACAGCTGCCGTTAGCGCCGCGCCAGCGACTAGCAACACCCCAACTGCCGGCAAGTAAACTCGACGTCACCTTCTGTTTTAAAACACCCTAGGTCTACCCGTCTAGGGTGTTTTTTATGGATCAGCTTTCGTGATTTCGCAGCAAGCAATTATATTTCAATACACTGATATACAATATCATGACCTAATCACAACCTCGTTGTTGACGCCTGCGTTTCAAGCAGTGGATCGTAAGTAATAGGACATTGGATGAAGAGCAAACCTTGGTAGGTTAGCCTCTTCTTTTCCTACTACCAACTACTTACTACCCACTGCTTACTTAAAGCGCAACACCTACTTATTTACCTAAACTGCAACGTCATGAAAACGCTCAAGATATATGTAGCCACGCTGTCCGCCGTCCTGATGCTGAGCGGCACGGTAGCGTCGTCGGAAGTACAAGCCCAAACGCAAACGAAGAAGGGCTGGAGTAAGAAAGCCAAAGGCGCGGCCATTGGTGGGGGCGCGGGAGCCGCTACTGGCGCCGTAATTGGCGGCGGTAAAGGAGCCATTGTCGGCGGCGTGGTTGGCGCGGCGGCTGGCGGCGTCATCGGCCGTAAAAAGGACAAGAAGAAAGACCCTGTTCGTTACCAGGAGTATTCCAAAAAAGACTAACGTACCTCCTTTCCACGTCAGTCTGCAAAAGGCTCCGTACCACTTGGTGCGGGGCCTTTTTGCTGGCGCAAGCACAGTGATTGTGTTCCTACTTCTGGCATCAGTGAGTATAATGCGGGTATTTCGGGCTCGATTGTAACCTCAGCGGGTGTTTTGCGGATAGACTGGCTTATGCAACTCTATGTCTTTTCTGCCCTCAACGAGGCGGCCCGCGAACTGCTACGACGCCAGTTACCAACGGATGTGCAGCCGGTTTTCCGACACGAACTGCCCGCCGACCAGCAGCAAGCCGCCTTTCAGAACGCCGACTTCTTGCTCGGTAGTCCGCCCCCGGCCTGGTTTGCCGCCGGTGCACCACCTCGCCTCCACTTCTGGCAGATAGATTCGGCTGGCTTCGAGCGGTACCAGGGAATGCAAGTGGCGTGCCCCGTGGCCAATATGGGCGACTTTTTTGCCTGGCCCTGCGCAGAAACCATGGTGGCCGGCCTCCTAGGCTGGTACCGGCGCATTCCGGAGTTGGCCGTGCTGCAAACCCGGCAGCAGTGGGTGGGCGCCCCGCTGCATAGCCGACTAGGGCTGCTGCGCGGCAAGCGCGTTATCGTCTTGGGTAGCGGCGCCATTGGGCAGGCGGTGGCCCAGCAGCTGGCCGGCTTCGAATGCAGCATCCGCTTCCTGGCCCGCACCGACCCGAACGCCCAGCTGCACTCCCGCGAGGAACTGCGCGCCGCCCTACCCAGCACCGATATTGTGGTGAACTGCCTGCCCGGCAGCGCCGCAAATTTCTTTTCCGCCGATTTGGTGCAGGCCATGCCACCGAGCAGCCTCTACGCCAGCGTTGGGCGGGGCAATACCACTGACGAGAACGCGCTGCTGAAGGCGCTGCAAGCGGGCCATCTTGCCGGGGCTATTTTGGACGTAACCGCCCAGGAGCCCCTGCCGGCCACGCACCCGTTCTGGCAGATGCCCAACGTGTTGCTCACGCAGCACAGCGGCGGCGGTATGCCTGGCGAAGAGGAAGGCCGAGCCGAGCAGCTATTGCGCAACCTACGCCACCTTCGGCAGCAGGAGCCGCTGGAGAACCTGGTGGACTTGGCCCGAGGCTACTAACAAGGCTTATCGGGTTTGCAAGGCGTAGAGAACCCTCCGGTCGGAATGACACCCGTGGGTTCTCGTGAGAACTGCTGTAAAATCCTCAACTTGGGCTCAAGTACAAGCAGTGTGCTCCGGCCACCCAACTCTTAGGGGCACTGTTGGTCGCTAGCCGTAGCCGCCACGCGTAGTGGCCTCAATTTGCGAAACGAAACCTTGGTTTTTCTCATGAAGAATATCGTCACGCTCACGCTCAACCCCACTGTCGACAAGAGCACCACCGCCGACCAGATTGTTCCCGACCAGAAGCTGCGGTGCGCCGCGCCGAAGTTTGAGCCCGGCGGCGGCGGCATCAACGTGTCGAGGGCGCTGAGGCGCTTGGGAGCAGACTCGCTGGCTATTTTTCCGGTGGGCGGGCCTAGCGGCACATTGCTGCGGGAGCTGCTGGCGGAGGAGAAAATTCACCAAGAGCCGGTGGAAATGCTGAGCCGTACGCGCGAGAACTTTATTGTGGTAGATGCCTCTACGGGCCAGCAGTACCGTTTCGGCATGCCCGGCACTGCCCTCTCCCCCGATGAGCAGCAGCAGATTTTGCACACGCTTCAGCACCTGCCGACGGTGCCCGATTTCCTCGTCATCAGCGGCAGCCTGCCACCCGGCGTGGAATCCGACTTCCTAGTGAAGGTGATTAGGGCGGCGAAGGCGGCTGGCAGCAAAGTGGTAGTCGACACGTCGGGACCCGCTTTGCAGCAGGTGTTGGAAGAAGGCGTGTACCTGATTAAGCCCAACGTGGGCGAGCTGAGCAAAATGGCCGGCGTAGAAGAACTCGACAACGAAGCCGTAGTGGAAGCAGCTCAGGCTCTAGTACAGTATGGCAGAGCCGAAATCATAGTGGTTTCGCTGGGACCCCAGGGCGCGTGCGTCGTGACGCAGGACTTGGTGGACCACGTGCCCGCGCCGTCCGTGAAAAAGCGCAGCACCGTGGGCGCCGGCGACAGTATGGTGGCGGGCCTCGTGTACGGACTTTCTACGGGACTATCTATCCGCGAGATGGGCCGCCTCGGCGTAGCTTGCGGTAGTGCGGCCACTATGAACCCCGGCACGGAGCTATTCAAGAAAGATGACGTCGATAAGCTCTACCGCTGGCTGCTGCAAACCATGTCGGTAGCCGCTTAGACCGCGCCCGCCGTTTATACGGTTTAAACTCGGCCGCTCAACTGATGGGGGATTTCTGCTGCTCTTATTTTGGGTTTTCTTCCTACCATTTGCCTTGGTTTTATGCTGCGCGTGCTCCTGCTACCGTTGCTATTGTGGCTTTCTATCACGCTCGCCTACGGGCAAGGTGCTTTTCCTCCAGACCCCGAAAAGGCAGAGTTTATCACCAAGGATATTCCGCGCTTTTGGGCCGCCTTCGACCAAGTGCAGGCGGGCAAGCCAGCTAACCCGCTTGTACAATACCTAAGCGGTGGCAGCCAAGGGGTGAAGGGGTTCACGCCCAACCGGATTATCAGCGCCGATTCCCTGCTCTCCGCCGTTCGGAGAAAAAAGCAGGATTATCTGAAAGCTCGCAGCGGCTCACTGAAAATCTTGACGAAGGAAAAGCAGTGCCGCGCTGCTTTCTACGCGCTAAAGTACTGGTATCCGGCGGCCGTTTTTCCGCCCGTGTACGCAGTGGTAGGCCGCTTCAACTCCGGCGGCACAGTCTCGCCTGATGGCCTTATTATCGGGGCCGAAAAAGTAAATCCGGACGGCTTTCCGTACATCGTAGCGCACGAATTAATTCACTTCCAGCAGACGATAGCCTACCAGGACAGCAGCTTGCTGGAACAGTGCATCGTGGAAGGTAGCGCCGACTTCGTGGGCGAGTTGATTTCCGGTCAGATTAGCACTAATGCAGTAGCCTACACCTACGGCAAAGCCTACGAGAAGGCGCTGTGGCAGGAGTTTCAGGGCAAAATGAACGGGAAAGACTTCAGCGACTGGCTTTACGGCACCACCGGCAAAGACAAACGCCCCAACGACCTAGGCTATTGGCTGGGCTATCAAATCTGCAAAGCGTACTTTGACAAAGCCCCGGACAAGAAAAAAGCTCTCTCCGACATCCTCAACACCAAAGACTGCAAGCTCCTGCTCCAGCAAAGCGGCTACGCCGACAAGTTTCGGTAGGTCCGCCTGTCATGCCGCTTAGAGCAGCCATCTATTTCCCCACTAAGGCCAGCAGCTGCCGAGCGTTGGCTATGGCAGAGGCGTCGATGTCGTTGTTGAAGTAGCAATACATTTCCTGCAACGGTTTCGCGGGCTGCTGTACTTCCTGCACTAGCTGGCGCAGAAAATCCTCCCCGTACGGCGACTTATACAGCTCCGGCACGCCGTGTAGGCGGTAGTAGCCCACTGGCGTCGTGTGCACCAACTCATCGGAGAGCAGCGGGTGGCTTTGGCCGCAGAAACTGACGCCATGGCGGGCCAGCGCCCGATACACTTCTCCTGTCCACCAACTCGGGTGCCGAAATTCCAGCACGTTACGAAAGGCCGGGTCGAGGCTGTCGAGGATGCGCGTTAGTCGCTCTTCGGCATACGCCATGCGCGGCGGCAGCTGAAACAGCACGGGTCCCAGCTTCTCGCGCAGGCCCTCCTGGACAGTGCTGTAGAAGTCGGCCAGCAACAGGGCTACATCGTTGAACTGCTTGTAGTGCGTGATAAGCCGCGGCGCCTTCACCGCAAATCGAAAACCGGCCGGACTAGCAGCGTACCAGCTTTCTAGAAAGGCTAATTGCGGAAACCGGTAGAAAGTCACGTTCAACTCCAGCGTCTGGAAATGCTGGCTGTAAAACTCAAACCACCGGCGCTGAGGCAGCTTGTCGGGGTAAAACACGCCCTTCCAGTGGCGGTAATGGTAGCCGGAACAGCCGATGTGCCAGATAGACATAAGCAGAATGAATAAGGTGGTAGGCACTTACGCAGTTTCTGCTAGCTATGTGGCGTGGGCTGTTGCTAGTGTTGGAATCAATAGCTTAAGAACTTGACTTAGCATTGCATCCGCATGGCATCCTTGCTCGGCAGCGCCGCCTTGTCGGTTAGGAACACATTCACTTGTCGGGTAGCTTGGCGGCCTTCGGAAATGGCCCGCACCCGCGGAAGCCAAGGGCCAGCAGCATTTCAGCATTAAGGTGTATTTTGACTTTTACACAATCTTCTCAAGAGCGGTCCTTTATTCAAGAGGGCGCTTAAGACAACATACTTGTTCTTACAGTCAACCAAGGCATATTTTTCACCCCTGATATACTAGCTGCCAGCAACCCTACTTCGCGGCGCGATGCCCGCCCCAAGACAGAGTATATATAGAATATTAGATCATGCCCCGTGCATTGATGCTTAATCTGGCTTTTAACATTTTTTAAGACGGGTACTACTAGGCAACTACATTATCAAGTTATACATTTTGCATTATGCTCCACACCTCTATTCTTATTCAGAACTTATAACGCGCTATAGGAAACATGATTTAGTATTATTGTTATACACACATATTTTCCACTTTCTTTGTCAAATATAATTTTAACAGAAGCACTCCTTCTTAGGGAGGGGTACGGTGTGCCTTATCACTTATTTTTTGCTCCTCTCCTCAGCGCTCATTAGTAACCGCCAACGCTTAATCTTCCACCTCTTCCCAACTGCTCATGAAAAGAACTACGCTAACTCTTTTGTCCTTGGTCCTTGGTGCCGGCCACGTAATGGCTCAGTCCGTAGCCATCGACGCTAGTGCGAACGGGCGCCGACAAGTCATTGACGGCTTCGGAACCTGCCTGGCCGGTAACTCCGGTGAAAAGACTTGGATGCAGAACCTTTACTACGACGACGCCTACTGCTCCATCCTGCGCATGGATCTGGTGCCGCGCTTCAAGGCGCCCTACTCCGATTTCACTTACAACTCGCCCTGGTTTCATAACAGTCCCGCGCTGCCTGGTCCCGAGAACAACAACGTCCGCACTTACACCAACGCCACCGATTATACTCGCTCTTTCGCCGGCCGGCAAGCCCAAATTGCTGTAATGGGCGCCGATATTGATCAAAACATCCTAAAGTTCGACCTCGATAGCGAAGGTCCCCGCGTGGCGGGGGTGATGGCAAAGAAGGGCCTGGAGAAGAAAGCACAGCTAGGCGACTTCAAGCTCATCGGCTCCATCTGGTCGCCGGCGCCGTGGCTGAAAGTTTCTTCCGGCAACGTGTACGGCCCCAGCAGCGGCATTCTGCCCGCCCAGGGCACGCCCTACCCCTTCATCTGGGCCGACAACTTTGTGGGCGGCCGGCTCGACGTATCGAATACGGCCCGCGCCGAGTTCGGCAATACCAGCGCCCTCACGCAGTTTGCCCGCAGCACGGCCGCCTACGTGCGTGGCTTTCAGAACAAGAATGGAGTGCGCTTCTACGCCCTCAGCATTCAGAACGAACTCAACTTCGAGACCTTCTACAACAGCTGCACCTACCCGCTTTCCTCACAGTATATTACTGCCTTGAAGGCGGTGCGGGCCGAATTCAATAAATACCCAGACCTCGCCGACATCAAGCTCATCGGCCCCGAGGATCTGCTCGGCGACAACGGCTACAGCCTGTGGCAGTACGGCGGCGGCAACACGACCGTGCACAAAAACCTACAATACCTGACGGAACTGGCCAGAGACCCAGCCGCGCAGGCGGCCGTCGACTTCTACTGCATCCACGGCTACGCCGCCGATGGCGTGAGCAGCGGCGGGGCCAACGCCACCGGATGGGGTTGGTGGGCCAACGGCTGGACCGCCTCCCCCGCTCCCGGCATACCGACTAACGTGCCCGGCTTCCGCAGCTATAACAAGAAGTCGTGGATGACGGAAACCTCGGGCGAGAAGGCGCCCTGGCTATTCCCCGCCTCGGGCTTCCCCAATGATGGGGGCTTTAGCATTGCTCTGAAGATGCACCAGGCCCTGACCACCGGTCAACAGAGCGCCTGGGTGTACTGGCAGTTTGCGGATGGTAACGCCACGGGCGAGTCTACGCTTACGGACGAAGCCAGCGGCGCCAACAGCAGCAAATACGCGGCCTTCAAGCACTTTGCGCGCTACATTCGTCCCAACGCCGTTCGGTTGGAAAGCACCGTGAGCGGAGCCAGTAACTTGAGCGTGAGCAGCTACCTGCACGAAGCCAACCAGTCGCTGACGGTGGTGCTGGTCAACGGCAACAACAGTTCCCAGAACGTGACCGTAAATGTACCCACCACGTCCTTCACACTGAACTCGTTTCAGGCTTACACCTCCAGCAACGGCAACCTGTGGCAGAACAGTACCCCAACTGTCGCGGCGGGTAGAGTTACTGTCTCTATTCCAGCTTACGGGGTGGCTACCCTCTACGGCAAAAGCAACGTGGTGGCCAGTACTGCTTCGGCTGCGTCGGACCGGACTGCCATCGAGGTGTATCCCAACCCCACGAAAGGAGAGTTACACCTGTCTTTGCCCAAGGCCAAAGCTGCCGACGTAAGCATCGTCGTTTCCAACTCATTGAAACAAACCGTGCTGAAAGAAACGCGGGTGCTGAGCGCCAGTAAGCAGCTCACGCTCTCCGTGGCTAAGCTCCCAGACGGCTATTACTTCGTGACGGTTACACAAGACGGCCAGCGTTTCGTCAAGTCTGTGGTGGTGACGCACTAAGTATCATAGCATTACAGAGGCAAGATTATCCGATCAGCAAAGGGGCACCGCTAAGTGAGCGGTGCCCCTTTCTTGTATGAAACCCACGAAGCGTACTACTTGCTTGCCCCCATCAGGCGCACGACGCCGCTCACCACGAGCATCGTACGTCTGGCCGCACCGGCAGACCGGGAGGCCACTCTTGCTCCTTGCAATCCATCATGGCGCGTACGTCAGTCAGCGTATGATCCGACTTCATTTCTCCGTGTCCACCCGTTGTCTACCTCTGTTACGGCTGCGGTTGCGTCGTGGCGTGGGGTGTCCACTTAGGTTCCTGATGCTGTCCACTACAAGTCCTGCCCGGGATGCGCGGATTGCTACGTGGAGTTCGGTGCTTTGCAGCACAGTAGTCGAGTAGTAGGCCTACGCTCAACTCAGTCCTTCAATCATTCCACCTTCTACAGCTCATTACAGCACAGTATGAAAACGAATCGTGTGTACAGCGCATTATGGCATAGCCTGCCCGCGGCAGTATTGTTGTTCGCCAGCAGCTGTGCCGACAAAGAAAACGTGTCGGCCCCCGCGCTTGATGATGTAGCCACGGTTAGCCGCGACTTGGTGGCGGCCCCGGCTATCACGGCGAGCAGCTGGCAGGCAGGAAAGCTGACTTCCTCCATCGTACCCTATGAAACCCTCAAGGCTATGCCGGGCGTGTTTCTGGGTGGAGCACCTATCCTTAAATCCAACAACCCCGAGAAATTTACTAGCACCGGCTGGCTGGTGCAGCACTCCCGCCGGGACCCTAACCGTGGCGGAAATCCGTTCCTGCTCAGCGGTCCGTTCAACGTCTACCTGAGCCACCTGAACGGTGTTTCGGCCTCGCGCTACGTGCAAATCATCTTGGCCAACCCCGGTTCGCAAGCCGTAACGGTTTCTTCGAAAGGCAACATCTACACCTCGGCTAGTCCCGGCGTTGGAGGTGGGGTCACGGGCCGCTCCAACTACTATGTGTGGTCGGAAGACATCCTGAATAACAAGTTCAACGCCACGTATAGCAGCTCTATCCCCGGCAACGGGGCCGTGCGCATCGGGTTGGCCCAGCTCAATGCCAGCGGCAGCGTCGATGGCCTGTTGCAGGTGCAGGCCCAGGGTGGCGTGCATGCTTACGTGGTCGTGACGGAAACTAACTCGCTCAACGAAGCCCTGAACCTGGCGCGGGGCGCCGGCAGTAAGGCCGCTGGTGGCAACATCAAATCGCCATCTGCTAACTCCTTCGGCACGGAAGCCGGCATCTATGCCAATTCCCGCGTGAGTGCCAGCAGCACTATTCCGCTGCCCAGCGCCGTTGGGCACCTCGGCATATCGGTAAACGAAGCCAGCTACGAAGTGGAGCCCACTAGCCCGCGCATCCAAACGGCCCCGGCCCTGAAAAACAGCGGTGGTCAGTCGCTACGCCTCGACGATTCGGGCTACCGTACCAACGGCAACTACGGCCACGAGTATGACCTCACTCTGCGGCTGAGCAACTCGCAAAACCGGCAGCGGCGGGTACGGGTGTGGTTTGCCTCCAACGCCATCACGGCCAACCGGCAGCTATTGTATAACGGGGCCATGAGCTTCCGCAACGGGGCGCCAGTAAAGGTGCTCTGCACGCCTAGCGCCCCCAAAGTGGAGCTGACCAGCTCTTCTAACCCGGTGGTGATAGGTGCCAACCAGCGATTGGACGTGCCGTTGCACTTCTGGATTCCTGGTCTGGGCTCCGCTGGCTCACAGCTGATCCTCGAAACGCAGGACTAAGCGCCAAGTAGGGTTATTCCCGCCAACAAACCTGCTCCGTAATCAAGTAGAAGGGCCTCTCGCTGAAGCCTCTCTGCTCGGTTGCGGAGCAGACTTGTTTCTGGCATGCAGTAATTGGCGATTACTACGGCAGCTACAGGAAGCTATTCTGATATCAGACCTCCCAATCCGAACCACTTACTATCAAAACAGCCTAAGCGCATACTCAGTCCGTATAAGAGGCGTGCCTCCGCCACAAAACCGCTATAACTTGCCACCATGTTGAGCGGAGCAGGAACGCATAACCACTCAACAACGGCTCTCAAGTCACGCACACCCAGCATATGCCCTCAGGTTTTTTCGCGCTATTGGATGACATTTCCGCTTTAGTGAAAGTAAGCGCGGCTGGCTTGGATGACGTGCCGGCCCAGGTAGCCAAAACCACCGGTAAAGTTTCCGGCATCGTCATCGACGATACTGCTGTTACGCCCAAGTATGTCGTGGGCCTCGACCCATCCCGTGAGCTTGCTATTATTTATCAGATAGCAAAGAAATCACTGATCAATAAGTTATGTATTCTAAGTCCGGCGGCCTTGTTGTTGGGGTATTTTACCCCTTGGGCCATCACACCTATTCTAATGGTGGGCGGAGCTTATCTGTGCTTCGAAGGCTATGAGAAGGTACACTCCTTGTTCAGCAAGCACCACGACGTGGATGTGGAAAGCAAGCAGGTAAAAACGATTACGCCGGAGGAATTGGAAGAGGAACGGGTGGCGGGTGCTGTTCGCACCGATATTATCCTGTCAGCCGAAATTATGGCCATTGCTTATAGCCAGGTAACCGGCCAGCCGCTAGTAAACCAGATTGTGGTAATGCTGGCCGTGGCTGTTTTTATTACCATAGCAGTATATGGCTTTGTGGGTTTGCTTGTTAAAGCCGACGATATAGGCGTGCATTTGGCGCAGGATAAATACCACCCTGCTACGCAGAAATTGGGGCGTGGTCTTGTAAAGTTTATGCCGCACTTCCTAAGCTTCTTAAGCTACGTGGGTACGGCAGCCATGCTCTGGGTAGGGGCCGAAATCATAGCCCACGGCATTCCATTTACTAGTCATTTACTACACGAGTTGGAACATTCTTTAGCCCAAGTGCCAGCTGTGGCCTGGCTGGCTAAGGCACTGGCCTGTGCTATTGCCGGATTACTCATTGGCTTTGTAGTCGAACAGATAGTGGTACTGTCGAAGAAGGTGTTTTGCAAACAGAAATAAGCCACCCGGTTTTGCCGGCTTTTGTGCTGTGCTTTTCTCATTGTGCGGGTTGATCAAGTTTGTTCTTTTCGCCTCTAGCGCGCGTTTCGTTCTGCGCAACTCGTTATCAACCATCTTAAGCGGCTGTATCTCTCGTCGTTCACGCCGCCAGCACGCCAGTCGACCTCAGCATAGTTTGTCTCTAAGGAGCAGTTGAGGTAACACCTCAACCAGACTCGTCCTGTGTTACAAGCTCGCGCCAGTTAAAAGCATTCATCTGCGGCGGAAGGCAACTGAAATTTCGTCTGCTTCTGCGGAAAATCACCCGGGCAATCCCGCCAAAACGGCAGCAAAACCTCTTCTGCACCCCATTTGCTAAGGCCCTCGTAGACTTCCCAACTGAAGCACCTACGACAGACTTAGCAGCCATGAACTTTAATAACTATACCATCAAGGCACAGGAGGCCGTGCAGAAGGCCACTGAAATTGCCGGGGGCAACCAGCAGCAGGCCATCGAGACGGGCCACCTGCTCAAGGGCCTCTTCCAGAGCGACGAGAACGTACTTTCGTTCCTGGCTAAGAAGCTGGACGTGAACCTCAACATCCTCACGCCCCGCCTCGATGCCCTTGTAGTCGCCTATCCCAAAGTAAGTGGGGGTTCACCCTACCTCTCCAACGAAGCCGCTGCGGCCCTGCAACGCGCTACGGGCTTCCTCAAGGAGTTCGACGACGAATATGTGTCGGTGGAACACCTGCTGCTGGGGCTGCTGGGCGGTAAAGACGCCGTAGCCACCCTTATGAAGGACGCCGGCTTCAACGAGAAAGACCTCAAAGCGGCCATCAAGGAGCTGCGCGGGGGTCGCAAGGTCACGAGCCAGACCGCCGAAGACCAGTACCAGAGCCTCAACCGCTACGCCCGCAACCTCAACGAGCAGGTGCGCACCGGCAAGATGGACCCGGTTATCGGCCGCGACGAGGAAATCCGCCGGGTGCTCCAGATCCTGAGCCGCCGCACCAAGAACAACCCCGTCCTGCTCGGGGAGCCGGGCGTCGGCAAAACGGCCATTGTGGAGGGCCTGGCCCAGCGCATCGTGGCCGGCGACGTGCCCGAAAACCTCAAGGACAAAACCATTATGTCGCTCGACATGGGCCTGCTCATCGCGGGGGCTAAATACAAGGGTGAGTTTGAGGAGCGCCTCAAGTCCGTCATCAAGGAAGTAACTGACTCCGAAGGTCAGATCATCCTGTTCATCGACGAGATGCACACCCTAATTGGGGCTGGTGCGGGCGGCGAGGGTGCCATGGACGCGGCCAACCTACTCAAGCCCGCCTTGGCCCGCGGCGAGCTGCACTCCATCGGGGCCACTACGCTTAAGGAATACCAGAAGTACATCGAGAAAGACAAGGCCCTGGAGCGCCGCTTCCAGGCCGTGATGGTAGATGAGCCGACCGTCGAGGACGCCATCAGCATCATGCGCGGCATCAAGGAGAAGTACGAGCTGCACCACGGCGTGCGCATCACCGACGACGCCGTTATTGCCGCCGTGGAGCTGAGCAGCCGCTACATCACCGACCGTTTCCTGCCCGACAAAGCCATCGACCTCATGGATGAGGCCGCGGCCAAGCTGCGCATCGAGCTGAACTCCATGCCCGTGGAGCTGGACGAGGTGCAGCGCCGCATCATGCAGCTGGAGATTGAGCGTGAAGCCATCCGCCGCGAGGAAAACGTGGACCGCGAAAACGTGCTCAACAAGGAAATAGCCGACCTCTCCAGCCAGCGCGACGCCCTGAAGGCGCAGTGGGAAAACGAGAAGTCGGTGCTCACCAACATTCAGGAGCAGAAAGAGGCCATTGAGCGGTTCAAGCTGGAAGCCGAGCAGGCCGAGCGCCAGGGCGACTACGGCCGCGTGGCGGAGCTGCGCTACGGCAAGATTCAGGAAGCCGAAGCCAAGCTCAAAGCCTTACAGGACGAAGCCAACGCCAACAAGGACGGCGGCTCCATGCTCCAGGAAGTGGTGACCCACGAGGACATTGCCGAGGTAGTGGCCAAGTGGACTGGCATTCCGGTGAGCAAGATGCTGCAATCGGACCGCGAGAAGCTGCTGAACCTGGAGCAAGAGCTTGGCAAGCGCGTAGCCGGTCAGAGCGAAGCCATTGCGGCTATTTCCGATGCCGTGCGCCGCTCGCGGGCGGGTTTGCAAGACCCTAAGCGGCCCATCGGCTCCTTCATCTTCCTGGGTACTACCGGCGTGGGTAAAACCGAGCTGGCCAAGGCCCTGGCCGAGTATCTGTTTAATGATGAGAACAGCATGGTGCGCATCGACATGAGCGAGTACCAGGAGCGCCACGCCGTGTCGCGCCTCATTGGGGCGCCTCCCGGCTACGTGGGCTACGACGAAGGTGGGCAGCTCACCGAGGCCGTGCGCCGCAAGCCCTACTCGGTCATCCTGCTCGACGAAATCGAGAAGGCCCACCCCGACGTGTTCAACATCCTGCTCCAGGTGCTCGACGATGGCCGCCTCACCGACAACAAAGGCCGGGTGGCGAACTTCAAGAACACCATCATCATCATGACCTCCAACACCGGGGCCGACCTCATTCAGCAGAATTTCAAGGAGCTGAACGAGTACAACCACGACGAAGTGGTGGACCGCACCCGCGAGGAAGTGGTAGAGCGCCTGCGCCAGCACATGCGCCCCGAGTTCCTGAACCGCATCGACGAAATCGTGATGTTCCAGCCGCTCAAGCGCCGCGAGATTCGCCGCATCGTGGACATCCAGTTCCGGCAGATTCAGCAGCGCCTGGAAGAAGCTGGCATCCGCCTCGAAGCCACCGACGAGGTGCTCGACTTCCTCGGCGAGCAAGGCTTCGACCCGCAGTTCGGCGCCCGCCCGCTCAAGCGCGTGCTACAGCGCCTCGTGCTCAACGAACTCTCCAAAGACATCCTCTCCGGCCGCGTAAGTAAGGACGCCGTGGTGGAAGCCGTGCTAGAAGACGGCCACATCAGGTTCGAGAACGTGGACGTGCAAATTTCGGGGGTGTAAACGTTATGGTTTCCTGAATAGAAAAAGTCCCGCTGGCAGCGTGTCGGCGGGGCTTTATGTTGATCTATTGTTAACAATCTATTAGTTTCGCTCTGTACAAGACTCTTTTCTGTAAAAACATGAGGAATTTCATTACTCTGACACTATTATTCGTTGCATTTACTGTAAAAGCACAATTAGGCTACGAGTCACAATTAGGTAATACTCCTGCACAACAGCCAACAGCACCCTTGCCTGTTTTCTCTGTACCATATATTCCAGTAACGCCCGCACGACCAGTCGATGGTGAGGCTGCTATAACTAGAGGGCTGGCTATGGCTGAAATAGCTGAAGCAAAAAACCGTGCTGCCGCCCAACAGTGTGCTTTGCAAACTAAAAACTTATATGAGTCTTTCACCTCTTACCCGAGCATGTTCTCTGACGGTTGGTATAATATAAAGGCAACCGATAATGAAACAATGTGTAAAGAAAGAAAAGTATATGTTGCAGGTGGGAGAATTACCCGTTGGTTTGTTGACGACATATACGAACGCCAAGTGGAGGTATCTTCTATTGTTGAGAAAGGAACTGCAACTGTCAAAGTTGGAGGAGCATTTATGAAATGTTATTTTCTAGACAACCTTATAGACTCCGCTGTTAAAGCTGAAGTTCCAGAGTTTGGTGCAGCTAGCTTCTACACTAACGATACAAAACTTCGAGGGACTATCGAAATTTATGTTGAGGGAATCTACATGGGCAAAATAGAGGGTTATTTCGCAACTGGAGTTCCATTATGTGACCAACAATATACCGTAACATTTCTTAAGAAACCCGGTGTATATAACTATACTGCCAAGAGTGAAAAGCATTTTTGGCAAGGAACTTTTGAAGTCAAAAACGGTCTGTGTTATCCACATTTGCTACAAGTAAAATGACAGCGTTTCAGATGTTTTTATTATTCAAGTTTTGACAAGAAAAACACTCCACTGCGTCATGAAGAAAGTCATATTTTACGCTCGGAAATCTAAGTAGGTTTTGTTGATAAGCTAAGCAATGATCATTCGTATGGTAGACTTTCATTTCGAGTTGAGGAACGGCAGGACGAAGGATGCTGACATACTGCGTGTGAATAAAGCGGGTTGGCGAAATTGTTGGCATTTTGTTAAAAGCTGGTGATACCTAAAAAGTAGTGCCAAGATTCCAAACTTCCAAACAGACGTAGGTTAGCGCCACATAACTTGCGACTATTACATAGAGGTTAGACATACACTGCCGCGTAGCGGTGGCTACGCCAGCCGCTTGTTCTACCATTGGCACTACTAGTGGAAGGTCAAATCTTGTCTGCTGTTCCAATACGAATTGCACTGCGCCAAATGCGCGTAAGAGTTACTACAACTCCTTTAAAAGCTTCAGTAGCACGAGCATCGGCACGCGGGGAAACCCAATGCCATGTACCCCGGCAACGTGTCGGCAGTTGCTGATGATTCATTCGGCGGCAGCAATGGCAACGAACTTATTGTCGTCCGGGTCGGCTTCAATGAGCTGCCATTTATAGTAGGCTTCCTGTACGTAGGTGTTGGGGGCCATAAGCAGTACTTCATGCACTTGCTGCGCCGTGCTAGCCGAGTAGCGGCGCGTAACCTGCTCCTCATACTCCGTCAGGATTTCATTGCTGATTACCCATTCAAACGCCTTCGAGATGAAGAGCTCATAGAGCTGAAAATACGCGCCGCGGGGGTTAATCGATGCCAGCAAGCAATTGGTATCAACGACCAAGCGCTGCATCAGGACGGGTCGTTGAGCATGGCCTCGACATCGGCCGCTGTATAGCCGCGCTCCTCATTCACGCGCTCCACTTCGTCCAGCATTTTCTTCGACATGTGCGCGACCAGCAACTCCCGAATTTCCAAAATCTCCTCGTCGCTCATGCCGCGCTCAAACAAGCGAAGCAAGCTGATTTGCAAGTCGTTTAGTTTGGTAGGCTGGTTGGAAGGAAGACTCATACTCGTAGGGTGGCTGATGCTGTAGCAAGATAACAAGGCCCTCTTAGAAAATGGTGCCCCGCTGCCGCCTCGTGCGCACATTCAGTTCCGGCAGATGCAGCAGCGGCTGGAAGAAGCCGGCAGCCCCCTCGCTACCCCCACCGCACTGGCACACAGGGAGCAACTAAGTTTTTGCGGCCCGCGTTATCTTTGCTTATTACCCCCTTCACCGCCATGCCTACGACTGCCCCCAACAAGAAGAAAGCTGCGCCGGCTAAACCAGGAGTGGCCAAAAAGTCCGCCGCCAAGCCGGCCAAAAAGTCGAGCATCATCCCGAACTATTTTAAGGGCAAAATCATCGTGCATCCCGACTTCTTCGAGCCGCATGAACGTCCGGCTAATTGGCCGAGCGGCGAATGCAATACTTGCTTGATACCAACGCGCTTATCGTGCTAGGTACCGACTTTGGCGCATTGCCGCCGGTTTCGCAGCGCGTCTTGCTGGATGGAGATAATTCCTTCGTCGTGAGTCCGGCCAGCCTGTGGGAGATGGCTATCAAGGTTCGGTTGGGCAAGCTGGATTTAAGCGACCTTTCCTTGGAAACCTTTACCGTTGTAATTCGCCGCAAGTTTAGGATTAGCCTGCTGCCCATCAAGCAAAGCCACTTGCTTTACATTGCCACGCTGCCTAAGATCAAGGACCACGGCGACCCATTCGACCTGCTCATTATCGCACAGGCTCTCACAGAAAACCTGCCCGTTCTGACTTCTGACAGCAAGTTTCATCTATATGGTGTGCATGTGGTGCAGTAAGGTCAGTAACCACGTCTTATGAAACGCCCGCTACTCTCGCCGCTACAGTGTGAGTAGCGGGTGTTTTTCTCCTCCCAACCAAGGCCCCCACCTGCTTTCCCGACCTACCTAGTTCCTAGGTAAGCTCCAAAAGAACTTTTGCGCCCTACCTAGGAGCCAGGTGAGCCCCCAAGCGGCTTTTCCGGCCTGCCTGGCTCCTAGGTGGGTGGTGAAAGCCGATGCACCACCTACCTGGGAGCCAGGTAAGCCGCCTGGGCGGGTGCGTGGGCTACCTGGGCGGCACTCTCAGGCGGGTGCGGCGGAATATCGGAACTAATGCTACTTTCACCACGGTAAGCTGCTCTGTTTTGGGCCACGGACTGAAGTCCGTGCCACACGCTGGGGGTTGCTTGCCCTGTAGTCATTCACCCTATCCCCTTTTTGCCGATGGAACCTACCCCTACCCCGAACGACCCGACGCCGGCTCCGGCCATTCCGAGCGCCCTGCGCGGCCAAGCCGATCTGGCCCTGCGCCTGAAAGATGCCTGGACCGCCAACCCCCAGCTGGAGTTTATCTGGACCACGGCCGCCGAGTTCGGGCCGAAAGCCGTGGCCTTCGAGGCGGCCGTGACGGCCCGCGAAACCGCCGGCCTGCTGCGCCCCCAGGTGTCGGGCGACCTGCGCGCCCTCGATGCCAAGATGGAAGATGGGCTGAACTACGTGAAGGGCTATATCGCCGAGAAGTTCACCAAAGCCCGCGCCAAGGAGCATTACGCCCAGTTCGGCATCGTTACGTACCGCGACAGCTACATCCTGCCCGCCGACCAGGGCGAGCGCCTCAAAGCCCTCGACAAGCTGCTGGCCGCCCTTACGGCCAACGGCCTCGACGCCCGCGACTACGGCACGGCCTTCTGGCAGCCCATCCGCGCGGCCTACGCCACGGCCACCGGGCAGGCCACCAACGCGGCCCAGGGCGTCACCAAAGCCATTGCCGAGCGCGAGCCGCTGCAAGCCTACGTGCTCGACGTGCTCCAAGCCATGCTCAGCCTGCTCGACGCCCAGTACCGCGACCCGCAGGCCCGCGCCGCCAAGCGCCGCGAGCTGGGCTACCTGGACGAGTTCAACTAGGCCAGCTTCTCGCGGCTGGCCTGCCACGACCCGTTGAAAGAAACCGCCGTTACCCGCGCAGCGGCGGCGCGGGTGGAGAGAAGCTAGTGAGGCACCGTATCTTGCGTGTCTCTAGTCCCGTAGCCTGTTTTATGGAGCCTGTTCGCACCAAAGCCGAAGTTATTGCCCGCCTGCAAGCGCAACAGGCGCAGCTACGCGCCCTGGGCGTGGCGCGGCTGGGATTGTTCGGCTCCTTCGTGCGCGATGAGGCCGGGCCGGATAGCGACGTGGATGTACTGGTAGATTTTGAGAGAGGCCGTAAGACGTTTCGAAGCTTCTTCGAGGTACTTGATTTTCTGGAAGAACTGTTGGGCCGCGACGTAGAGTTGCTAACGCAGCAGAGCTTGTCGCCTTACATAGGTCCGCACATTCTACGCACCACGGAGTATGTCCTTTCCGCCGCTTGAGCGCCTGCTGCACATCCGCGACGAGGTGGCTTACCTGCAACGCTGCCGGGCCAAGCACTCATTGCGCGAGATTGCCCACGATGAGACGCTAAGCCGGGCAGTAGTGCGCAGTCTGGAAATTATCGGCGAGGCCACCAAAAGCCTGCCGGCCGAGTGGCGGGAACAGTATCCAACTGTACCCTGGAAACAAATTGCCCGGATGCGCGACCGGCTCATTCACCACTACTTCGACATTGACTTTGAGGTCGTAATCAATGTGCTGGAAAGTGAAATTGACCCGCTAAGTGAAACCGTAGCGCAGATGCTGCGAGACCTTCAAGGGCCGGGATAGTTCCGGTAGACCTAACAGCGCCTGAAAGAAGCTGGTATCCGCCTCGAAGCCACCGACGAGGCACTTGACTCCCTCGGCGAGCAGGGCTTCGACCTGCCCTTTGGTTCGTGACCGTGGGAATTTCGGGCGGTTACTTGCTCATTGATAGCGAAGTGATAAAAAGCTCAGCCGGTAATGTGTCGGCAAGGCTTTTCTTTCTATTTTAATGACCTCAACATCCTATTCCATTTTATGGCTGACACCGATCCTACGCCCGCCGCTAATACCGATCCAGCCAAAGAGCCGCTGGACGCCGGCACCTATTACCGCAAGCAGGCGGCCGAAAACGCCCAACACGCGCAATCTGCCGCCGAAACCGAACAGGATCTGCTGCGCAACGCCCGCTACGATGCGTTTTTCGCCCAGTATCATCCGCAGGTGCGGGAACACTTTGCGCGCGGCTACGCGCAACGCAAGCTGCTGTGGGTGAGCTACGGCGACTTTTACGCCCGGCACTTATCGGGGCAGCTCAGCTACTTCGAAAACCTGGCCGCCGAACGGTTGTGGGACATCCAGCACAAGAAGCTGTTCGACCTGGAGTGCCGCTGGCGGGCCGAGCAACTCACCCTGCCCGGTATAGAAAGCACCTACGATTTCTGGCCGATGCGGCGAGATAAAATCGAAAATTGTCCGCTGCTGCCGCCCATTACCGAGACGGAGCTGGATTTCTATGTGCAATTCGTGGAACAGACGCCCGATTTCGATGAGGACGTGCTAAACGATGGCGACGACATAGGCTCGTTCGATGAGTACTCCGACTACCGGGAGTGGGAAGCAGACAACGACACCGGGCGCGAGCTGCCCGCGTGGTACGAGTTTCATAACCAGCGCACCGGCCACGGCCAGCTTATGCGCCTGCCCGACGTGCGCGGCGACAAAGAAGAGCGTTACCTGCAAGCATACGGCGAAGATTACCGGGCTAAGCGCGAACAAGAGCAGCGCGACAACCCGCCGCCCCCGGCCCCGCCCCACGATCCGCGCCCGTCGTGGCTGTACTACCAGGAAGAAGCCAAGCTGATTCAGCAGTTCGCGCGCGAGTTCGAGCCTATTCAGGTGCGGCAGCGCATGGAAGCCTACGAAACCGCCAACCAGGAGCGTCCCGACGATGACGTCCGGGACGACGATATCCAGGAGGCCGTTGACTTTCTGAACGACATTCATGAGCCCGTGCCCATCGAAGCCGGCTCCAATTGGCGGCAAGCACTGCTCAAAACCGTAAGCGAATTCAAGCGCCGCAAGCTGCTCGAGCACCTACCCCAGGCGTACGAAGCGTATCTGATGCGGGAGCAAGTGGGCATTGCGCATCCACAGGTGCGCGAAAAAAGACCATCGAGGACACATGAAGCCATGAAAAGGCAGGTGCTGAATGGCCGCAAGCTGCTGGGCGAACCCGAAGACTTCGATTTTTGAACAGTGGTGAAGTTACTCACCCTATACTCTTTCTTTCATCTTTCTTCTGCCGTATGAGCGACGCCGAACAACCCGCCGAACAGCCTGAACAACCCGCCAACCCACGCGCTGCGCACTATACCAAAGAAGCGCAGAAAAACCAGGAGTACGCCGAGCTGGCAGTTAAAATTGAGCAAGACCTACGCACCAACTCTCAGTACGACGCTTTTTTCGCGCCTTACCAACCCAAGGTACGCGAAACCTTCGCCCGCGAGTACGTGCATCAAAAAATACTGTGGCTGCGTTTTGGCGACTTTTCCGAACGCCAGCTTACCGGGCAGCTCACCCGATTTGAGCGCGAAGCCTACAAACGCTTGTGGGACATCCAGCAGAAAAAGCTATTCGATTTGCAATGCTTATGGCGGGCCGAGCAGGCAGAAGTGCCGGGCGTGCAGATAAGCTATGATTTCGACAACCTTTCTCACCAAATCGAAAATTGCACGGTCATCGAGCCCATCACCGAAGACGACCTGGCTCTCTACCTACGCTTCGTAGAACAAGCCGACTACGAAGAAGACCTGCTCGAACACTGGGGGAATCGTTTTGGGTGGCAACGGTATGATGATGTAAAAGCGGTTTACTCCGACGATGAACAGGACTCGGCTTGGGTATTGGAGGAGGTGCCGGAATGGTATCTGTTTCACAACCAGCACACCGGTAACCAAAGGCTGCTGCAGCTGCCCGACATCCGAGGCGAAAAAGAGGAATATTACCTCAAAGCGTGGCGCGCCAACAACAAAGCCGAGTACGAAGCCAAGCAGCAGGCGGCCCCACCCGCCCCGCCTGCCGACCCGCGCCCCAGCTACCTCGACTACGAAGAGGGACTTGCGTTACGCGACGAATTTGCCCGGCAGTTTGAGTCGGCCCAGGTGAACCGCCAACGCTTCGCGTACCAAACGGCCAACCCGCCAGACGAGTTTGAAGATGAAGAGCTGGAAAGGGTCATTGATTTTCTTACTTCCCTCGAAGAACCCGTACCCATCGAAGCCGGCCCCGACTGGCGGCGTGCCGTCTGCCAGGCGTCGTATGCCTTCCGCAAACGTAAGCTACTCGAGAACTTGCCGCTGGCTTATGAAGCGTACTGCCAGCGCCGGGAGTGGGGCATTGCCCAGCCGCCTCTGTCCGACCGCGAACAGCATGGCATTGGCGACATGGTTCGGGAGGGTATTTTGAAGGGCCGCCAGTTGCTTGGCGAACCAGAGGACTTCAATTTTTAAGTAGGCGCTGAGCCGCTCGCGCTACCCTGCCACCACGCTTTTTACCCTCGCGCTGCCGCCTTTTCCAGTCGCTCGTTGAGCGCCACGCCCAGGCCAGTGTTCGGTAGGCGCTCGGCTAGTAGCTGCTTCAGGCCCAGGCTGTCGAGGTGGTGTAAGGCGGCGTAAAGGCCGTGCGCGGCTTCAGCTAGGTCGCCGCGGCCGGGGCTGAGCACCACTTGCTGCGCGCTGGGCAGGCCCGGCACTGGCTCGCGCAGCGTGAGGGCGCCGGTGGTAGCCGGGTCGAAGGGGGGAACATCGGCTAGGCCAGGCCCGAAAAGCTGCAACGGCGTGTGGGGCGAGTAATGGAAGGGCAGCAGGCCGGGGCTGGCAGCCCGCTGCTCTTTTTCGGCAGCGGTGCGCAGCCGGGCAGCGGGCACTACGGCTTGGAGCATCTCCAGCGAAATAGCCCCCGGCCGGTACACCACCGGCTCGCCTGCTGGCCCGAAACCGACCACCGTGCTTTCGATACCCGCCTGGCAGGGCCCGCCGTCGAGGATGTAGGGAATCTGGCCGCCGAGCTGACGCAACACGTGTTCGGGGAGCGTGGGGCTGATGTAGCCGAAGGGATTGGCGGAAGGCGCCGCCAGTGGGAAGTCGAGTTGAGCGAGTAGTTCCCGTACCAATGGATGAGCCGGGATGCGCACCGCTACATCGGGTAGCCCAGCCGTAACCATGTCGGGCACTACGGCCGGCTCGCGGGGCAGCAGCAAGGTGAGCGGGCCAGGGCTAAAGGCCGCCAGCAAAGTATGAGCAGCGGGTGGTACGGCTTCGGGGCGCACGTAGCCGGTTAGGTGTTCGGTGCTGGCAAAATGCAGAATCAGCGGGTTGCTCAGCGGGCGACCTTTCACGGCGAAAATGCGGCGCAGGCTCTCTTCCCGCAGGCCATGCCCAGCCAGACCGTATACGGTTTCAGTTGGAATAGCGACCAGCTCGCCGGCCCGCAACAAAGCGGCGGTGTGGTGTAGGTCGGTGCCTAGCAGAGTATTCATAGCGTAAACAGAGTAGCTCCCGATAGCCGGAGCACACGGTAAAGGTACGGCCCGGTCTCTTTCAGTATTTCAGTATTGGTCTAAGTGAAAAATATAGTAGCCCCATGCTGGCGGGATTATTGCACTCTGTTCTTTGTACTTAATCTCTATAGCCCATGAAAACGCTTGTCCTGACTGTACTACTTTTTAGTAACCTATGTACTGGTATACCCGCTGCTTTAGCATAAACCACGAGTAAGATAGCCGTAGTACGACTGTTTGAAGCACCATCAGCCATGCGATTGTTTCTGAGCTATGGAGAAGGCAAAACGGAGCAACAAGACTTAGCCAGTGTGGTTGGCAAGAAAGATCAAAAAGCGAGCACAGAACAAATTCAACAACTTATCGCTCGGCTCTACGCGGAGGGTTACACGCTGATTAGTACTTTCACTGGTGGCAGTTCTGATGCGCCAGTCAGCACCTTATTATTTCGCAAAGACTGAAGATCATATTCTTCTAGTAGCGTCTGCTAACGCAGTCAGAAGTTGCGTTCCGTTCATTCTTTCTAAAGGGAAGCCACCCTACCGGCATATTACCGACAGGGTGGCTTCTTGTTATTTGTTCCTACCCGTCTCGCAACGTTTGTGCATCACTTTCACACGCTATCCTACCAATCCAATGGCCGGGAAGTAGCTACTACATGAGCAGAGTCAGCATTTGTAGCCGCCAGTAACAACAAGATCAGTAGTAAGGGGAGCTAGGAGACAGCTTTGCGCGAGCACCCTTCAGCAATAATTTTCAACTCGCTTTTCTGCTCTTTCGCCCACTGTAGCCAGTTATAGACCTATCACTCAGCGTATCTAGTCGAGTGCCGCAAAGGCTCCATCGTGCTTGCTTATAGCACCTCGCATTATGTCTCAGGTAGTCCACTGAAATCACGAAGTAGCAGATCTACAACTTGGGAAGCATTGCATGAGGGACTGTTGAAGCAGTGTAGCAATGAGACATAATAATATTTTTATGCACAGTGTAAAATAGCTCGAAAAAGGCAGCATCTTTACAGACCCGGCATTCTAATTCTTCTGCCCTAGTGAAGTTTTTTCGGAGTTCAGTTTACTACAAGTCTCCCGCACTCCCTCTTCTTTTCTGACGCTTTGCTTGCGCCTGTTGCCTTTTGGCAGCATCGGGGCCGTGTGTCTGTTTTCAACCCTTTCTCTTTTTTCACTTTTTCTCTTTTATGCCCCAACCTTTACTTTCTACTGGTACGTCCTTGTTCCCATTCCTGGGACTACGTACTAAACGGTGCAACTGGCGGCCCCTGGTGGCTGCTACTCTTGGGTTGCTCTCATTCACAACCGGCTCACACGCCCAAAACCGGCTCTTGCAGCTGCCCCTAGCGGCTGAGAGAGTAGTACTTCCCAGAACAACGCCTCCCGCGGTGGTAGTGCCCACTCGTACCGTAACAGCACATCGGCCGCTGGCAGCCATCAGCTCTACGGCGACGGGCGGCAACTGGAGCGCCCCAACCTCTTGGGTGGGTGGTGTAGTACCTACCGCTGCCGACGATGTGACAATTGCGGCAGGAGCAACCGTAACGCTGGACGTAGCGGGTAGCTGCGCTTCGCTTACCGTAGCCAGCACTGGCTCCTTGCTCACCTCCGCTACCACGGCGTACTCGCTACAGGTAGCCGGCAGCGTGACCAACAACGGCACGCTGGATTTGAGCGCCACTACCGCCATTGGGTCGGATTTACGCTTTATAGGCGCCGGTAGTGCCAACTTCACCGGCACCGGCACCACGGATCTGCAAACCGTGACGCTGGCCAAGTCGGTTCGGGCCGATGTGGTAGAGATGAACCTGCCGAGCCTCTCGGTAAAAGGCAGCACCACGGCTCCGGATGGCTTCCTGCTGACGCGCACCGCTGGCACCACCCCGGCCGACGACATGACCGGCACCCTCAAGATTTCAGGTACGGCTACCATCAGCAATAACGTGGTAGGCGGCACCACGAACGGCTACACTATTCCGGCCACGGGCGGACTGTGGCTGAACAACCCCAACTTTACCGTGCTTGGCCGCAATGGCTCACCAGTAGTGAACGGCTTGCTGAACATTTCGGCGGGTGCATTTAACGTGGGTACGGCAATTGGTAACTCGCTTACCTTCGGCACGGGCGCGGTGTACAACCAGCAGAGCGGTACGCTCAATGTAGCCGGCCGCTTCAGCAATGGCGGCAACGCCATGACCTTTACGCTGGCGAATGGCACCATCAACGTGGCCACCATAGGCAATGCGTCAACCAACTCCACCTTCGGGCTTTTCCAAGCCACCGCCACGACGGTGGTGAACGTGAATATTTCCGGCGGCACCATCAATTTGGTCAACCGCAACAGCAACGCCACGCCGGGCCTCGACTACAATGTGGGAGGCACGCCAGCCATCACGGGCGGTACGCTGCAAATCGGTACGGCGGCTACGGCCACCAACTTCAACTTCCGTATTAATGGCAACACGCCCAGCATTGTGCTCGACAACACGGGCACGGCCAAAACGGTGGCTCTGGGCGGCACGGTTTTCAACTACGGAACCCTGCTGGTGAATAGCGGCACCACCTTCGACGTGGGCGCTAATACTTACGTGCAAGCAGGCACCAGCATCACCAATAATGGTACGTTCACGGCTACCACGCCAACGGTTGGCACGGTAGCAGGCAGCCGCCTGTACTTCCTCGGTGGCGCCGCGGCCCAGACGCTGGGTGGTACGGGTACTTACTCTAGCCCTATTCGCCAAATCTCGTTTGACACCCCGGCCGGAGTGACTTTATCGGCGCCGGTGGTGGCAACGAGCGTAGCGCTATTTTCGGGCAATGTAACGGGCGCCGGCAGTCTAACGATAGGCGCAGGCAATGCCGTGTTCAACAGCATTCAGTACGGGGTAAATGGTAGCACGATGGCTACCGGCAACTTCGACGTAGCTCCGGTGTTTAATCTAGGCTCGGGCGCGCTGCAATTATTATACGCACCCGAAATTGCTCCTCGTACTACGGGGGTAGAGATTCCGGCTTCGCGCAGCGTAGACGTTATGACTATTTCCAACCCGCAGGGTGTAATACTCGCGGGCGGCAACCTAGCCATTGCGGGTGTAAGCAATGCTTCGCTGCAACTGGTGCAGGGAGTGCTCACTACCTCAGCCGCTAATACCGTAGTGCTCGGTCCCAACGCTGGCGCCATCCCAACCGGCTCGGCTGCTACTACTGGTACCACGCCACTAGCTGCTAGCTACGTGCGCGGCCCATTGGGCATCACGGTCAATAGTGCCACGGCCGTAAACCGTACTTTCGCCGTGGGCGACACGCAGTGGCGGCCCGTAGTGGTGACGGGCATCACTGCCGCCACCAATCAAACTTTCACAGCTACGGTGGTAAGTGGCGCCACGGGCGGCACGGGCGTTTCGCCGGTTACTAACCTGAATCCTACCCGCTATGTGCGCCTGGAAAACTCGGCTAACCTGCCGGCCACTGCTCGGGTGCAGCTGAGCTACGGCGCCGATGACGTAGTAGGCAACGCGGCTACGGCTGTAGTGGCTCAAGCTCCTACGGCTAGTGGCGCGTATGCTTCTATTGGAGGCGCTGCCGCCACGGCTCCGGCTACCGGTATTGTATCAGCATTAGATTTGACGCCGGGCAACGACTTCTTCGCGTTAGCCAATACGGAAGGCGGCACGCTTAGCAGCTCCATTGTGGCCGTGTGCGCGGGCAGCAACTCGGGCACTATCACGCTGGCGGGTAATGTAGGCACCATCACTGGCTATGAAGCCAATACGGGCAGTGGCTTTGTGGCCGTACCAGGCACCAATACCAGCGCCACGCTGGCCTTCAGCAACCTAACGGCTACCACCACGTTCCGGGCCGTTATTCAGACCGCCGACAACCGGACGGTCTACTCGGCTCCGGTGACTGTAACCGTTAACCCTGCGCCAACGGCTACCTTGACGGCTAGTACGGCTACTACTTTCTGCGGCACCGGCGCTCTGACGCTGGAGGCCGCTCCGGTTGCCGGCGCTACCTACCAGTACCAACTCAACGGCACTGATATTTCTGGTGCTACCAGTGCTACTTACACCGCCACCGTTACGACGGGTGGTTCTTACACGGTGATAGTGACCAACGCCAGCGGATGTACAGCCACTTCGACTCCGGTTGTGGTAACCGTTAATCCGGCTACTACGGCCACGTTTGCGTACAGCACTGCTACTTTCTGCCAGAGCGGTACCAACCCGGTAGCCACGGTTACTGGTACGGCTGGTGGCACGTTCTCTTCCACTACGGGCCTGAGCATCGACGCTACCACGGGTGCCATCAACCTAGCGGCCAGCACGCCCGGCACCTACACCGTAACGTACAGCGTGGCGGGCACCTGCCCTTCGTCGGCTACGGCTTCCGTAACTATCACCACTGCTCAGGTAGCTACTTTCTCCTATGCTAACGCTGCTTATTGCGTTTCGGGCACGAATCCGGCGCCGGTAGTACCCGCTACCAGCACGGCTGGCACGTTCTCCTCAACGACGGGCCTGACGATTAACGCCACAACGGGTGTTATCACGCTGGCTAGCAGCACGCCTGGCACTTACACGGTTACCAACACGGTGGCTGCTGCGGGTGGCTGCGCGGCAGCTACGGCTACCTTCTCCGTAACCATCAATGCTCGTCCGGCTACGCCGACCATCAGCGTGGTATATAACGGCGCCACCACCACGCTGACTTCCAGCGCGGCAACCGGCAATCAGTGGTTTCTCAACGGTGTGGCCGTGCCTGGTGCTACCAACCAAACCTACGTGGTGAACTCCGCGGCGCAGTTCGGCGGCTACACCGTGGCTACTACCAACGCCAACGGCTGCGCTTCTACTCCTTCGGCTCCGCTGACGGTGAACTCCAGCGTGAAGCCACTGGCTGGTTCCTCGCTCACGCTTTATCCCAACCCCACCACCGATGGCAACTTGGTAGTAAAGCTGGCGGGCTACACTAAAGCAGTGGAGCTGAGCGTATACAACACCGTTGGGCAGCAGGTGCAAACCCTGACAGTACCCGCCGGCCGTTTGACGCAGCCGCTGAACCTGACGCAACTGCCGAATGGCGTGTACCTGCTCCGGGCTCGCACCGAAGGCGGCCTCGATGTGCGCCGCATCGTGAAGCAATAACAATGCTTCCGAGCAACAAAAAGCCCCGCCAGGTTGCTGGCGGGGCTTTTTGTTGCTCGGAAGCTCCAAGATGTGGCTGTTGCTAGTCACTATCTAAGTAGTGAGTATTGAGTTGACTGTATTGCTTACGTCCCAAAATGCTTGGGTTTGAGGCGGCGACGGACGTAGCCGGGCAAGGATTTGCCTTGTTGATAGGCAGCTACTATTGCCTCTTCACGCGACGCGCTGAACCGCGCCAACTTGCTGATACCTATAGCGACGGGTAGGCCGCCAATCACGGCAATGCTTACCAGCGCACCCGCAGCATTACCACCGGAGTCGCCGCTGCTGAGGCCACGGGCAATAGCTCCAGTGGCTCCTGCGCCGATAGCCGAGAATACACCTCCTCCAGTACGACGCTGACGAAACAGGTTACGCACGGCCATAACGCTGTCGGGTGCCGTGGCGGACACTACAGCCGCGGCCGCGCTTTGAGTGGCGGCGGGTAGGGCATCAGAAGTCTGGGCTAGGACTTGCGCGGCAAATCCAAGGACCAGGGTAGTGAGCAGTAAATTTTTAGACATACAAATGAAGAAGATGACATTGAAAACGTACCGGGGCAGAATATGGCACTGCCGTAAATGTAAGTGGTTTTCAGCCTGACATGGCACCTAATGTGAGCACTACTATTAGCTTTGTCCTATGTCTCTGTTTCAGACCTACCTCGAACTGGGCTTCCGGCACATCTTTAACTTGCAGGCCTACGACCATATGGTGTTCCTGCTGGCCTTGTGCGCGCCCTACGTGCTGGCCGATTGGCGCCGCGTAGTGGCTCTGGTAACGAGCTTTACCATCGGCCACTCGCTCACGCTGGCGCTGGCTACGTTGGGCTTCGTGCAGTACAGCCCGAGCCTGATTGAGAAGCTCATTCCGGTTACCATTCTGCTGACTTGCGTTGGAAACCTACTTAGAGCGGGACGTGCTGAGCCGCGCCTGGCCCGCCGGAGTCAGGCCGAGCCTATTCTGCTGGCCCTGCCGAATCTGCTAGCCGCCGGGTTTGGGCTGATTCATGGCCTGGGTTTTTCCAATTATTTGCGGGAACTGCTCGGCCGCCAAAGCCGGCCGGTGCTGGAGCTGCTGGCCTTCAATCTGGGCGTGGAATTGGGCCAATTGCTCATCGTGCTCCTAATTCTGCTATTTGGGTTTCTGCTCCTGCGTGGCGTTGGTGTATCGCGCCGCGACTGGCTGCTGGTAATCAGTGGTGCGGCGGCTGGTATTGCGGTGGTGCTGTTGTTGGCGTAACTAGGTTGATGGGCTGCTGATATTCATTTCGCGCCTTGTGCAGCGAGAATGTGAGCGTGCAGGACATGCCTTAATCATGTAGGAGTTTTCCCCATTCCTCGGGGAACGAATTTGTCTGCTACAAACTTGGTGCAACACCGTTCCATCCTCTCTCGTCTTTGGAAAATTGGCGGAGTAAATTCTTTAAATTTACCCTCCTCGCTCTCCGGCTTCTCCGCACGTACCACCTATGCACAAAATACTTCTACCAGCTGCTGCTCTGACGCTCCTAACGGCCGCACCCACGCTGGCCCAGACCACCAATTCGGGCACCGACAAATTTGCTCAGCTCGAAACGCTGTTGCCCACGCCCAATTCCTACCGCACGGCCTCCGGCGCGCCCGGTACCGACTACTGGCAACAACGCGCCGACTACGTTATCCGCGTAAAGCTCGACGACGAAAAACAATCCATTACGGGCTCCGAGGACATCACTTATACCAACCTTTCGCCTGACGTGCTCACTTATCTGTGGGTGCAGCTCGACCAGAATGTGCTCGACAAAAACTCCATCACGACGGCCACTGAAACCGGCCAGATTCAGGAGAAAATGTCGTTTCAGGCGCTGGATTATTTACAGCGTAGCGAGTTTGACGGGGGTTTCAAAATTGGGGAGGTGAAGCTGAAAGGCGGCAAGACGCTGCCGCACGTCATCAACCACACCATGATGCGCGTGGATTTGCCGACGCCGCTACGGCCGCGGCAGGCCGTTACGTTCAGCATCACGTGGAGCTACAACATCAACGACCAACTCAAGATCAACCAGCGCAGCGGCTACGAGTATTTTCCGGAGGATAAAAACTACCTCTACGAAATCGCGCAGTTTTACCCGCGCATGGCTGTGTATTCCGACAACCAGGGCTGGCAGCACAAGCAGTTTCTCGGCAATGGCGAGTTTGCCCTCCCCTTCGGCGACTACCGCGTCAGCATCACGGCGCCCGCCGACCACGTAGTGGGTGCCACCGGGACGTTGCAAAACCCCAACGAAGTACTGAGCTCCACGCAACGCCAGCGCCTGGCACAAGCGGTGAAAGCGAAAAGCCCGGTTCTGATTGTAACGCCGCTGGAAGCGGAGCAGGCCGAGCTGAAGCGCGTCAAGAATACCAAAACCTGGACTTACTCCGCCAAAAACGTGCGTGACTTTGCCTGGGCTTCGTCGCGCAAGTTTATCTGGGATGCTATGGGCATCGAGCAGAACGGCACGCCGGTGTTGTGCATGAGCTACTATCCCAAAGAAGGCAACCCTTTGTGGGGTAAGTATTCCACGGAAGTAGTGGCGCACACCATCAAAACCTACTCCAAGTTCACGATTCCGTACCAGTACCCGGTGGCCATTTCCGTACACGGGCCGGTGGGCGGCATGGAATACCCGATGATTTGCTTCAATGGCGGCCGACCAGAGAAGGATGGCACGTATTCGGCGGAGCGGAAATACGGGATGATTTCGGTGATTGTCCATGAAGTGGGCCACAATTTCTTTCCCATGATCATCAACTCCGACGAACGGCAGTGGACCTGGATGGACGAAGGGCTGAACACTTTCGTGCAGTACCTCACGGAGCAGGAGTGGCAGCGGAATTATCCTTCGCGCCGCGGCGAGCCAGCAGCCATCGTGGATTATATGCGCACCGACAAAACGCTGCAAACCCCGATTATGACCAACTCGGAGTCGGTGCTGCAGTTCGGTAACAACGCTTACGCCAAGCCGGCTACTGGCCTCAATATTCTGCGCGAAACCATTCTGGGCCGCGAGCTTTTTGACTATGCCTTCAAGGAATACGCGCGCCGTTGGGCCTACAAGCACCCCACTCCCGCCGACTTCTTCCGCACGATGGAAGACGCCTCCGGTACCGACCTCGACTGGTTCTGGCGAGGCTGGTTCTACACCACCGACCGGACCGACCTAGCTATTGCGGGCGTGAAGTGGTATTCAGTGGATTCCAAGAACCCTGAAATTGAAAATGCCCGCAAGCGGGAGCTTATCAATAAGGCGCCCCAAACGTTGTCGCAGCAGCGCAACTTGCAGGACATCCCGAAGACCTTAGTGGATGAGAAACCCCAGTTGCTGGATTTCTACAACCAATACGACCCGCTGGCTACCACCGAGGCCGACAAGCAGCGCTACCAGAAGTTCGTGCAGAGCCTCACACCAGAGCAACAGAAGCGCCTGAACGCCGGCCTGAACTTCTATGAACTGAGCCTCAAAAACCTGGGTGGCCTCACGATGCCCGTCATCATCCAGATGACCTACGAGGACGGCAAGCAGGAAGTGATGAACATTCCGGCTGAAATCTGGCGCAAGAACAACGCCGAAGTCACCAAAATCCTCATCACCGAAAAGCCAGTAGTGAGCTTTGTGCTGGACCCCTACCTGCAAACCGCTGACACCGATCTGAGCAACAACGCTTGGCCGCAAAAAGCCACCCCGTCGCGCTTCGAGCTGTTTGAGCAGCAGCAGCGCAGCCAGCCCAACCCCATGCAGCAAAACGCCATGCAGAAGCAGGAGCAAAAGCCCGCCGGCAGCACCGGCGGAGCAAGCGGCGGCACCAATTAAGCGTCATCTTCTCGTCTTCAATAAAAAGAGCCAGATAGACTATCTGGCTCTTTTTATTGTACCTATGCCTCCCACCTTCTCCGAAACTCCGCATCTATGTCACCTGATATCATCCCCTTCCAAGTAACCGATTGGACTCAGATACCGGCTACGGAACACCCCGGCGAAACCGGTATGGCGTATTGGCGCAGTCTGCAGCTGGGCAGCCTCCGCGTGCGAATGGTTGAGTACTCGCCCGGCTATAAAGCAGATCATTGGTGCCAGAAAGGTCACTTGCTCTTCGTGACGGAAGGCGAATTGGTAACGGAACTGGCCGACGGCCAATTGTTTCGGATGACGGCGGGTATGTCGTATGAAGTTTCCGATGAGCTGAGTTCTCACCGCTCGTTCACGGCGCACGGGGCCAAGCTGATTATCGTGGATGGCGGCTTTTTGGCTACGTAAGCTTGGTCGGTTCGTGCAACTATATCCATAGTAAACTGCTCTTGTCCGAGGTATAAACAAGTCCTAAAGCTCTTTCAGTATGACGAAATATTTTCTCGCGGTGGCTTCAGCAGCCCTTATTCTTGGTATCCAAAGCTGTAAAAAGAGCGATGACACGCCGCCGTGTGTGGCGGGCACGCTGCTTGGCACTACCTGCGAAGGTGCCTACCTAATTCAGGTGGATACCACCGCTCAGCAAGCCATTGGAACAAGTGTCGATTTTCGCGGCGATGCAGGCACTGCTCTTTCGGGCCCACCTGCCCAGTTCCGGGTGTACAACAACGTCATCAGCACGTTTTCTCCCTTGCCGCCTATGCAGCGCGGAGCTAAGTTTTACTTCCAATACAAAGCTTTTAAGAATGAGCCGGGCTTCGTTATCCCAATAGCTTGCCCGCAAAACTCCATCTTGTATTATGCTCCGCAGTTCGAGTTGCTTGGTACCTCAGTCACGTCGTGTAGTTCGTTGCTGCCGGAATAGTTTTCCTTCGTAGCTTTTCGCCTCACTACTCTCTTCTACATGGGACTTCTCGACGGCCTTCTTGGCAATGCTTCTGAAAGCGACGCCCAAACTATTCAGCAAGATCTGACGCAGGTGCTCGCCAGCAATGAGCGAGTAGAAAAAGCCTACGCCGTCATCCGCGACTTGCTGGTATTCACCAACAAACGCCTCATTCTGGTCGATAAGCAAGGTGTAACGGGCAAGAAGCGTGAATACCTCAGCATTCCGTACCGCAGCGTAGAGCGATTCTCGATGGAAACCACCGGCCACTTCGACCTGGAATCGGAGTTGAAAATCTGGGTGCGCGGCCAAGCGGAGCCCATCAGCAAAACCTTCCGCAACGACCAAGCCATCCATGACGTCGCGCGCGCCTTAGCGGAGTTTGCGTTGTAGCGGCTCTCTTGCCCTCGTTGTCCTTGCGAGGAAGCACGACGACGCAATCCTTCCTTACGTAGCATCAAACCTGGTTAAAACAGCAAGCCCCTGACGTTAGCATACGTCAAGGGTTTGTCTGTTTAGAAAACTAGTCTCACTGAGAGGAAGGATTGCTTCGCTCCGCTCGCAATGACAAGGCTTTACTTCGCCACGGGTTCCTGGATAGCAGGTGGTGGCGGGTTGTATTGCGGCGTCTGGGCGTTGTGTTCGGCTTTCGCTTTGCCTTTGTCGTCCTTGAAATCGGAGCGTTTAAAGGGGCGGATGATGAGGCGCAGGGCCCGATCGGAGCTGACGTAGCTGAAGGCCCAGTCGACGAGCGTCACCACTTTGTTGCGGAAGCCAACCAGCGTCATCAAGTGCACGAACAGCCAGGTGAGCCAGCCCAGGAAACCACCGAAATGCTTGTCGCCGGGTAGGTCCACTACGGCGCGGTTGCGGCCCACGATGGCCATGGTGCCTTTGTTGGTGTACTTGAAATTGACCGGCGCATCGCCCCGCAGCAGGCGCTTGAAATTGTCGGCGAGCTGCTCGGCTTGCTGAATAGCTACGGGCGCTAGCATGGGGTAACCGCGCGGCATGTCCTCAGTCACCATGTTGGCTAAGTCGCCGATGGCGTAGACATTTTTGTGGCCTTCCACGCGGTTCCAGCTGTTCACGTTGATGCGCTTGTTGCGGGCTACCACCTCGGCGGGCAGGCCCGGCACTTCGGCCCCGTTCACGCCAGCTGCCCAGATCAGGTTCTCAGTCCGAATAAACTCAGTGTCCGATACGTAGGCTTTGCAGTCTTCAAACCGTTTCACAGCCGTGTTCAGCCGCACGTGAATGCCCATATCTTCTAGATATGCCTTGGACTTCTGTTGCGCGGTCTTCGACATGGGCCCTAACACTTCGGGCCCGGCCTCCACGAGGTAGATTTCCATTTCGCGCAGGTCCAGTTCGGGATAGTCTTTGGGCAGCACGTCCTTGCGCATCTCCGCCAGAGAGCCCGCAATTTCGACGCCCGTGGGGCCGCCGCCTACCACTACTATGTTCATCAGCGCCCGCCGTGCCTCGGGGTCTTCGGTGAGCAGCGCCTTCTCGAAATTCTGGAACAGAAAGCTACGCAGGTTCAGCGCATTCGGAATACTCTTGATCTGCATGGCGTTACGCTCAATGCTCTCAATACCAAAGAAATTGGTGAGCGAGCCAGTAGCTAACACCAAATGGTCGTAGCGAATCTCGCCGATGTTGGTGATGACCGTGTTGTTAGCGGTATCGACGCGCTGCACGTCGGCCATGCGGTAGAAAAAGTTTTGCTGCCCGGCGAAAATCTTGCGGATGGGGTAAGCAATACTATCGGCCTCCAACGCGCCAGTGGCAACTTGGTAGAGCAGGGGCTGGAAATTGTGGTAGTTGTTACGGTCAATTACTACCACTTGCACGGGAGCATCGCGCAGGTCTTTAGCCAGGCGGAGCCCAGCAAAGCCGCAACCCACTATCACGATGCGTGGCTGGGAAGTAACAGGTATGTTGGTATCCATTTCAAGTCAGAGAAGGTCAAACACTTGCTTTACCGTGAAATAGAGTCTGGGGTTGTCCAGAATTTGACTGGTATCAACCATATACAATTCTCAGGACCAGGCCTAGCGCAAACATCACAATACCCAGCCCCATCATCCAGAGACCTTGCTTCTGATTGGCCGGGGAGTAAGTGGGTACTCGGTCGCCGTTGGGTAGAGTAGTTGATGCCGTATGAAGATACCACCCTACCGCAACGCCTAGAAAGCCGCCAAGCACGGCCGTAAACCAGCCGGCCACCAGCCAGCCCGTAGGCAATACCTTGTAATTGGCTAGTTGCTCAGTTCGTACAAATCGGAGTGCCTGCACTTCGGCGGGGCGCAACGGGCGGCCCCGTGCCGCTAGCAGTTCTTGGGCCCACACGTAATCGTGCGCGCTCCACTCCTCGGGTTTTGCTACCAAGTCCAGGAGTTCCTCATCCGAAAACTGGTGCAAATAATGGTCTTCCGGTATTTGCTCAGCAGCTTCAACTGCCTCGGCTTCGAACAGGGCGCGAGCGTGGGGCACCAGAGTCTCCGGAATCAGTATCCGAACCTCCGGGAGGGTGGCTACTTGCTGGAGAGCATTGGAGTACAGGAGCCGGGTATCATCAATCTGCACAGCTATGCCGGCGGCCGATAAGGTGTCTATCGTGGATTGGGCACTTTCCGTATCGGTAAAGGTCTTGAAAAGTGTAAAGTCGCTCATGTTAATGGCGGGAGTTGCGGTTGAGGTTATGCCTCAAGCAAGCAAAACTTTACGCTCCAGCCTAATAATCGACGCCTTCTTTCTTTTTGAACTCGCCGTCTTTCACCTGCTTGATAAGTTGCAGCCAGCTAAATGGGTTGAGCAGCGGGTTGTTGGTGTAAGGCGAAGGGCCCATGCCCATCCGGCGCTGCTGGTCGAGCTGCTGGTTCTGGATGGTTTGGCGGTAATTGCCCATGCTCGTCACGGGCGCGTTGTTGAAAATGCGCCGCAAGATGTCCTGGTTCAGGTTTTCGGCGGCACTAGAGCCCCGTTCCGTAGGCAGGCGCAACGCCAGAAAAGCTTCTTTGAACGCCTTCTCGGTGGCGTAAGGAAAGATGCGGACTTCCGGTAGCACCGTGGCATCTTCGCGCAGTTGCACAATCACGGAGTAACTCTGACGCGGGTAGTCGGGCGGAATCACCACGTACTGGTTGCGGTAGCCCAGGCTCCGAATCACGATACTGTCGCCGGCCAGTACGGGCAGCGAGAAATAGCCGTAGGCATTAGTGGCGGTACCGCGGCCGGCTTTGGGCACAAACACCGTGGCGCCGGGCACGCCCAGCAGCGAATCGCCGGTGGCCACGATGCCGGTGAACTGCACTACGCGCTGCTGCCCCTGGGCCCGCGCCGCCGTGGGCGCCAGCCAGGTTGCGAGCAGCATCATCGCGAAAGCCGCCAGCCAAGAGGGAAATCGAACTACTACAGACATACAGGGCATTACAGACTACAAGTATACGGCACTTTTAGGGGTCGCTGCCGGGTTTGAAGTAAATTTGCAGCGGGCCACGCTAGCCCACTTCGCCCCTTCTCTTCCTAAAGATGCGTCTTAAACACTTCAGCGTTGCATTTGGCCAGCAACTCTTCAAAGCTTTCGGCGACGAAAGCCGCGTCCGGATTCTGCATCTGCTGTGGCGCAACCAAGAAATGTGCATCTCCGACCTGGAACAGGTGCTCGACTTCACCCAAACGAAGACTTCCCGCCAGCTGGCCTACCTCAAAAACGCGAGCTTGGTCAACTTTCGGCGCCTCGACAACTGGGTGTTCTACTTCATAAAGGAAGAAGCGCAGGACTTCGTTCAGCAGTTGCTAGGCTATATGGAGCGCGATGCCCAACTGGCGCACGATCAGAAAGTGTACAAAACCCTCTGGTCGAACCGGGAGTTGGCCGCGTATAAGCTCCAAAACCGCCGCTGGACCGGCCTTCCCGAGTCGCGCTGAGTAGGCGCGGCCTCGCCTCCGATTCCGTGGATGTCGCCGATCTTTTCGCTTTCTCCATCCAATTTTGCTGCCGTGAAATCCGCTACTACCGCCCGCTTGTTCGTTTGCACCGCCCAAAAAGACGAAGTGGGTAAAGAAGTAGCGAAGGCTCTGAAAATCGAATTGAAGAAGCAGGGCGTTAGAAACCTACTGACTGGCGGGGAGAAACAAAAAGTGCGGGTGCAAACCTGCAATTGCTTGGACCTCTGCAGGCACTGTAAAAAAGGCCCCGGTGCGGCGCTTATCGTGTACCCGGAAGGCATTGTGTACGGTGACGTAAAGCCCAAAGACGCCGCCGAAATCGTGCACGAACATCTGGACAAGGGCCGGGTTGTAGAGCGGCTGCGGCTGGAGTAGAAGGAGGAATTGGAAATGAGGAATGAAGAATTATAAGAGCCTTATCTACAGCTTCTCGTCCAAAACTAGCAGCAGTTCTTGCGGGCATTTCTCTACCCTCTTTGCTGAACCTCATCGCGCATCATCCGCACTCAAAAACTTCATCTGCTAATTCCTCATTGATTTGAAATACCGTCATCTCTTTTTCGACCTCGATCATACGCTGTGGGATTTTGAAACCAACGCCGATGAAACGCTACGACACCTCTACGACCTGCACGAACTAGACCGTTACGGCGCCTTTTCGGTGGATGAGTTTATTCGTGTGTATTCCGATATCAACCACGGCTTGTGGCGGCTCTACCAAGGTGGAAAAATCACGCAGGGCCAACTGCGCGCTACTCGTTTTCCGCGCACTTTCGTGAAGCTCGGTCTCACGGAAGCCGACTCGCCCACTGCTATGTCAGAGCAATTCACCGATATTTTGCCGTTGAAAAAAGCTGTATTTCCGCACACTTACGAAGTGCTGGACTACCTGCGCAACAAGGGCTACGCACTACACCTCATCACGAACGGCTTCAAGGATATTCAGTACCTCAAGCTCAACTCTTCGCAGCTGACCGACTACTTCCAAGAAATAGTAACCTCCGAGTGTTGCGGCTACCTCAAACCTGATACGCGCATATTTCAGCATGCGCTGGAGCGCTCCGGCGCCACTGCCACCGAGAGTCTTATGATAGGCGACAACCTCGAATGTGACGTGCTAGGTGCTCATAATGCTGGCCTCGACCAAGTATACTTCAACCCAGGAAAACGCCGCCACTTCGCCCAAACCACTTATGAAATTAGCTGCCTGAGCGAGTTGAAAGATATTCTGTAACTGTACTAGTATGCCTGTTAAGAAGGATGATCCTGCCGTTCTGCTTACCCTCTACTCCATTATATTCTGTTTTGTCACCTGGGCAGCGTGGCAAGACTTGCAAACTTGGCTTGGTCCTGAAACCGTAGCAACGGTAGTTGAAAAGTACGAGACGACGGGCAAGAACCACCATCATTATATAAGAGTCCAGTTCAGGCAGATTGGAAACCGCACCGTAACCAGTGATTTACAAATAAGCAAAAGCAACTACCACGCTTTTGCTATTCAGGATGTCGTTCCCATCAAATACGATAAAAGCGAGCCAGAACATACAATGTTCGTTGCCGAACCTTTATTCTCTGCTTATGCCGTCGTCTTGTACTGCGTATTGGTTTTAATAATTATCTCATCCTTCATTTCCCTGCGCAACAAAAGAAAAATCAGAAAGAAACGACTAGCACGTAGAGAAGGGCTAGCGCCGAGAGCAATAAAAAACAAGACCGAGAAACCAACAGCGGCACTTGCCGCTCCCCGCGCCTACTCCGCAGTCAGAACGTTGGCTTGGATTACGATAGGAGTGGCAATATTTAGCGGCGGCATCATTAGCTGCCGACACTCGTCAAACAGCTTTGCTCAACAAGAGGAGCCCTTGGCATTCGAGCACGGTTATGCTCCCTTGCTTGCCGTTCAATACTTGCCCGGCGCAGATTCGCCTGTAGCCTTAGTTCGGCTATCCACCCAATCTAACCCAGAAACTCCAGCCGACTCACAAGACGTCTCTCTGCCGCTCAGTGCCGAGCAACACGCCTTGCTCTATGCACGGCTGGCGCGGCCACGAACCGAAAAGGTTCAGCTGCTAGTGGCCTACCCTACTCATGCCCCAGAAATGGCGGTATTGTCCGAAGAAGGAAAGGAAGAGGAGCCCAAAAGCAGCGGCTCAACAATACTAGGCCTCGATTCCGACACCTTAGGCTGGATACTTGGCACCATCGGCGTTGTTATAATTGGCATCAACCTGGAGAAATACGTGCGGCATTACAATAGCTGGGATTGATGACTGCGCCCCTATTGCATCAGCACTTTAGTTCACTCTGTTCCATGCACTTGATTGGTTTTTCGGGCCGGCGCGGTAGCGGCAAAGACACGATAGCACGCTTGATGCAGCAGCTCCAGCCGGAGCGGCAGTGGAAAATTCGGTCGGTGGGCGAGCCTATCAAAGCCGTTTGTGCCGTTTTGGCGGGTGAGGACGTAGCGCCCTACTACTCGCAACGGGGCAAGACGGAACTGCTGCCCGCTTTCGGGCGCACACGCGGAGAAATGCTTCAGCAAGTAGGCTTGGCGTTGCGCCAGTGGGAGCCAGACATTTGGGTACAGGCGTTTTTCTCACAGCTTCCAGCCAGCCAATGCATCTTAATTCCTGATGTGCGCTTCCCCAACGAAGCGGATACTATCCGCCAGCGTGGCGGACTAATGGTGCGCGTAGAAGGCGACCCACTACAGCAGCGCGGCGATGGCAGCCGCGACGACAACCATCCTAGTGAAACCGCCCTTGATACGTATTCGCATTTCGATTTCGTTATCCAGAATATAGGCTCTTGGTCGGACCTCGAATGGCAGGTTCGCAACCTACTCGGCCGCATCTGAGACGTAATAGTGACAGTCAGATTACAAATTCTAAGCTTATTTTACGTAATTTTCTGCGTGAATTACTTAATTTAATCATAGTGGTAAAGTTATTGTCCACTTTCATTCAACCATCGGGACATGACCCCGTATGGGACCTCACACTTGTTTTGAAATAGTAGTTTGTATGCGCTTCTTGTACACTTTTCTGGCTCTTTTTTGCCTTTCCTCGGCTGCGTTTGCTCAGACGGACGTAGCTGTTTCGCCAGATAAAGCTCTGCAAGCGGATGCGGTGCCGGTATCGCAGGACCCGCCTAGCGCAGCACCAGTTGTGTCCTGCCCCACCGTCAAGGGTCGTATTCTTAACCATAACAACGAAGGACTAGTTGGGGCCACAGTAGCCATCAAGGGAACCTACGAGGTTTTTACAACCAATTCTGAGGGCCTATACGTGGTTACCATCCCTGTTACCGGGGCTAATGTGTTGCAAGTCAGCGCGGGTGGCTATACGGAGACGGAGATTCGCTTGCAGGACTGCAATCCTGGTGATGTCACGTTAGAGCCGCTGCCGAGCACCCGTATCAAGCAGCGAGGCAAGCTCAAGGGCACCATCAAGAGGACAGGTGACCTAAAAATCAAGAAACCCTAAGCAGATCATCCTGCCGAGAAAATAGCAAACCCCAGCCGCAGGAAGTGGTTGGGGTTTGCTGTTTTTAGGTGAAATATGCTCATCAAGCCAACAAGGAATCTGCCGCAATAGGAGCCACCTTTTGCATGTGCCGCACACGCGTACCTTTGCCGCTTCCACCCCTCGTTTTCTTTACACTTTCCCAACCAGAAACCGCTATGGCCAACGGCTTTTTCAACGTCCCCATCCCCATCAACGAGCCTGTTAAGAGCTACGCGCCCAATTCGTCGGAGCGTACCGAGCTGCTCAAAACGCTGAAAGAACTCAAGCAGCAGGAGCGCGACATTCCTATGCACATCGGGGGCCAGGAGGTGCGGACCAGCAAAACGCAGCGCATCAGCCCACCCCACGACCACCAACATACTCTCGGCTACTTCCACGAAGGCGACGCCACGCACGTGCAGCAGGCCATTGACGCGGCTATGGCAGCACGGCCGCAATGGGCTGAACTGCCGTGGGAGCAGCGGGCGGCTATTTTCCTGAAAGCTGCGGAACTGTTGGCGGGCCCCTACCGCGCCCGCCTCAACGCAGCCACCATGCTGGGTCAAAGCAAAAACGCCTTCCAGGCTGAAATCGATGCTGCTTGCGAGTTGATCGACTTTTTCCGCTTCAACGTGCACTTCATGCAGGAGCTTTACCGGCAGCAGCCGCAGAGCCAGCCCGGCATGTGGAACCGCCTGGAGCACCGCCCCTTGGAAGGTTTCGTGTTTGCCCTAACGCCATTTAACTTCACTTCCATTGCCGGCAACCTGCCCACCTCCGCAGCCCTCATGGGCAACGTAGTGGTGTGGAAACCCGCTAACACGCAGATCTACTCGGCACAGGTGCTGATGGAGCTGTTCAAAGAGGCTGGCGTGCCCGATGGCGTTATCAACCTGGTGTATGTGGATGGCCCTACGGCCGGCGACGTTATCTTCTCCCACCCCGACTTCGCTGGTATTCATTTCACTGGCTCCACGGGCGTATTCCAGAATATCTGGCAGACTATCGGCCAGAACATCAAGCGCTACAAGAGCTACCCGCGCATTGTGGGCGAAACCGGGGGCAAGGACTTCATCTTGGCGCACCACTCGGCCCACGCCAAAGCCGTAGCCACGGCCATCACGCGTGGTGCCTTTGAGTATCAGGGCCAGAAGTGCTCCGCCGCCTCGCGCATCTACCTGCCTTCCAATCTCGCCAACGAAATTCTGGGCTACGTGAAGGAAGATCTGGCTTCGTTTAAGATGGGCGACGTGGAGGACTTCTCAAACTTCATCAACGCTGTCATCAGCGAGGCTTCTTTCGATAAGCTCGCTAAGTACATCGATGGAGCCAAAGCTGATGCCAACGCGGAAATCGTGGCCGGCGGCAACTACGACAAGTCGAAAGGCTACTTCATCGAGCCAACGGTTATCGTGACCAAGGACGCCAAATACGTGACTATGTGTGACGAGCTGTTCGGCCCCGTTGTGACGGTATATATCTACGATGCTGAGCAATTTGAGGAGACGCTGCATGTGGTAGACCAAACCTCGCCCTACGCCCTCACTGGTGCCATCTTCGCCCAGGACCGTTATGCCATTGACTTGGCCTCGAAAAAACTGGTGCAGGCAGCCGGCAACTTCTACATCAACGACAAGCCCACCGGCGCCGTGGTAGGCCAGCAGCCCTTCGGCGGTGCCCGCGCCTCCGGCACCAACGACAAAGCCGGCTCCCTGCTGAACCTGCTCCGCTGGGTGTCGCCACGCGCCATCAAGGAAACCTTCGTGCCACCCGTGGACTACCGCTACCCCTTCCTCGGCGTAGAAACCGGCGAAAACCTCAACGTGACCGGCCAGGGCGGATTTTAAGCCCACTCTTATATCAATAAAAAGCCGCTTCAGGAGACTGAAGCGGCTTTTGCTTTTATTCAGATGAAATCTGAGGCGGCGCAGTCAGCTTGACGCGGGCATAAAGCTCCGTTAGCGGCACTCGGATGCATAATGCTGATAAGTGCAGCTCATCTGTCAGAGCGTCGTACACTTGCAGCGTCCACTCATTCTCGGGGCTTACTTCACCTAATTGGCGCGTCAGGCATTCCACCCAGCAGTAGTCTTGCCGCACTAGCACATAGTGCCGCAGGCTGGGCAGGCGTTGGTACAACCGCAGCTTAGAAGTTCGGTCGTAATCGGCGCTACTTGGCGAGAGAACTTCAACAATGACAGAAGGATGTTGCAGTGTTCGGTCGGCGGCTAAGTCGTCGGGATGGCAGGAAACGGTGAGGTCAGGATACAAAATGCAGGTATCGTCTACTTTCAGTAGCGCCCCATCAATGAAAGCTTCGCATGCTCCCGACCCTAGTAATTGCTGTATAATACTGCTGCCATTGCGAATAATACGATTATGCGCCAATGACGCTCCCGCCATAGCGAATATCTCACCCTGAAAATACTCGTGACGCACCTCGGACGTCTCCTCTAGCGCCAGATATTCTTCGACGGTGTAGTGCGGAGATTGGGATTGTACTTGTTCCATGACGCAGGCCAGTTTCTTTTCAAAGATACACCTTTCTCTTACCGCCTGATTTCACCTTTGTTCCCAACTACCCAGGCGCTACCTTTGCCTCCCATGCCGTTTTTGAACGGCCTTTACCTGTAGACGCCTATGCTTCTCGCTGTTCAGACCCCAACCAACTACCAGCCACAGGACTTCCTACCTATTGTGGTGCAATTCACACTGGCGGTGGCTTTCGTGGCTTTTTCAATGATAGCCTCGCATTTGCTGGGCCCGCGCCGCAAGAGCCGCGTGAAAGACGAATCCTTCGAATGCGGCATCGAGTCGGTGGGTAATGCCCGCACGCCTATTTCGGTGAAGTACTTCCTGACGGCCATTCTATTTGTGCTCTTTGACGTGGAAGTAATTTTCATGTACCCCTGGGCCGTGAACTTCCGCGCGTTGGGCACGCTAGGCTTCATTGAGATGATAGTATTCCTGACGTTGTTGATGGCAGGCTTTGCTTATGTCATTAAGAAAGGAATTCTGCGCTGGAACGAGGCATAAAAGCCTCATAAGGCAACCTTTGAGCCCTTTCTAGTGTTGCCTGAATGAAGCTGCTCGGCTTCCTCAAACTGACTAAATCTCATGGATACTAGAGTCCCGGAAATAAAAACAGTGGACGCCCCCGAGGGCATTGAAGGAGCCGGCTTCTTCGCCACTTCGCTGGAGAAAGTAGTGGGTATTGCCCGTGCCAACTCGCTCTGGCCCCTACCCTTCGCCACCTCTTGCTGCGGCATCGAGTTCATGGCTACCATGGGCGCCCGCTACGACATTTCTCGCTTCGGCTCGGAGCGTCCTAGCTTCTCGCCCCGCCAAGCCGACCTGTTGATGGTAATGGGCACCATTGCCAAGAAAATGGCGCCGGTGGTAAAGCAGGTGTATGAGCAAATGGCTGAGCCTCGATGGGTGCTGGCCATGGGTGCCTGCGCCTCTTCGGGCGGCATCTTCGACACTTACTCCGTGCTCCAAGGCATCGACCGTATCATTCCGGTTGACGTGTACGTGCCCGGCTGCCCGCCCCGCCCCGAGCAGGTGCTCGACGGCCTGATGCGCATTCAGGACTTGGCTAAAAACGAATCCTTCCGCCGCCGCAACTCGCCCGAATACCAGGCCCTGCTGGCGTCTTACAACATTAAGTAAGTAGTGAGTATTGGGTATTGAGTAGTTAGACTTTTTGTGGTCAAATTCTCAATACCCAATACTCACTATTTAATACTAAGAAATGGCTGAACAGAACGAAGAATCCCCGGCCGCTCAGGAAGCCGCTGCTGCGTTGGACCCGGCCGCGCAGAAGAACGCGCAGCTGCTAGCCCTGTTGCATCGCCTGTTTGGCGAAGACGCTTTCATGGATGTAGAGGAGCCGTACGGCTTACTTACTGCTACCACCACGCGGGAGCGTATTCACGGCATCATTGCCGGCTTGCAGCAGGACCAAGAGCTTCAAATTAACTTCCTGACTACCATGTGCGGCATGCACTTTCCCGAACAGGAAGGGCAAGAGTTGGGCATGGTGTACCACCTGCACAGCCTAGTATACAACGTGCGGCTGCGGCTGAAGATCTTCTTCCCCATTTCGGACCCAGTAGTACCTACGCTGACCGACCTTTACGCTACCGCCAACTGGATGGAGCGCGAGGCTTACGACTTTTACGGCATCATCTTCCCTGGCCACCCCAACCTCATTCGCATCCTGAATGTGGAAGAAATGGACTACCACCCCATGCGCAAGGAATACGCCCTGGAAGACGGCACCCGCGAAGATAAAACCGACCTGTTCTTCGGCCGATAACTGGTAGTATAGAGTAGTTGGTATTGAGTACTCAGTACTCCAAACGGATTTCAATTTCCCACCCAATACTCACTACTCAGTACGCACTACTCAATACTAAAATGGCAGTAAACGATACGCTGGAGCAAACCGGCAAAATTCCAGAGTCGGCACGGGAGCAGGCGCCGCGGATTAATCCGTTGGTGCCCACCGTCAACGACTTCAACCAGGAGTTGACTACGCTCAACCTAGGCCCTACGCACCCCGCTACGCACGGCATCTTCCAGAACATTCTGCAAATGGACGGGGAGCGGATTGTGTCGGGCGTTCCAACCATTGGCTATATCCACCGCGCGTTCGAGAAAATTGCCGAGCGCCGGCCCTTCTACCAGATTACCCCGCTCACCGACCGGATGAACTACTGTTCGTCGCCCATCAATAATATGGGTTGGCACATGACGGTGGAGAAGCTGCTCGGCGTGGAAGTGCCAAAGCGCGCCCAGTACATACGCGTGATTCTGATGGAGTTGGCTCGGATTACGGACCACTTGATCTGCAACGGCATCCTGGGCGTGGACACGGGTGCTTTCACCGGCTTTCTCTACCTCATGGATGAGCGGGAGAAGGTGTACGAAATCTATGAGGAAGTAAGCGGCGCCCGCCTCACCACTAATATGGGCCGCGTAGGCGGCATGGAGCGCGACTTCACCGATGTAGCCATTCAAAAGCTGCGGGCCTGGCTGAAAACCTTCCCGGCGGTGATGGCGGAGTTCGAGAAGATGTTCAACCGCAACCGCATCTTCATGGACCGCGTGGTTGATGTGGGAGCTATTTCGGCAGAACGCGCGCTGAACTACGGCTTCACCGGCCCTAATCTGCGCGCCGCTGGCGTCGACTATGATGTGCGGGTGATGAACCCCTACTCCAGCTACCAGGATTTCGAGTTTGAAATTCCGGTGGGTACTAAGGGCGACACCTACGACCGGTTCATGGTGCGCAACGAGGAAATCTGGCAGAGCCTGCGCATCATTAATCAAGCGCTGGAAAACCTACCTGAAGGTCCTTACCACGCCGATGCGCCTCACTATTATCTGCCGCCCAAGCAGGCTGTGTACAAAAACATGGAGGCCCTCATTTATCACTTCAAAATTGTGATGGGTGAAATTGAGGCGCCGGTTGGCGAAGTCTACCACTCGGTGGAAGGCGGCAACGGTGAGCTGGGCTTCTACTTGGTTTCCGATGGTGGCCGCACGCCGTACCGCCTGCACTTCCGCCGTCCTTGCTTTATCTACTACCAGGCTTACACTGAAATGGTAGTGGGCCAAACGCTTTCCGACGCCATCGTGACTCTGTCGTCGATGAACGTGATTGCTGGCGAGCTGGACGCGTAGTTTTTGCTGAATTTGACCCCTATGGAGACGACTGCCGTCAAGCCGCAATTTTCCGAAGCCGCCAAAGCGGAGATTGAACGCATTTGTAAGCAATACCCTGATGACCGTCGCAAGTCGGCTTTGCTGCCGGTGCTGCACATCGCGCAGGCCGAGTTTGGCGGTTGGGTAAGCCCTGAAGTACAAGATCTAGTAGCCGAAGTGTTGGGCATTAAGCCAATTGAGGTGTACGAGGTTTCGTCCTTCTACACCATGTTTAATTTGAAGCCGGTAGGCAAGCACGTGCTGGAAATCTGCCGCACGGGTCCCTGCATGCTGCGCGGCTCCGACGAGTTGACAGCCCACCTTGAGCGTATCACGGGGGCCAAAGTAGGCGGCCCGGCTTCGGAGGATGGCCTGTTTACGCTGAAAGAAGTGGAATGCCTGGCGGCGTGCGGCTTTGCTCCCATTGTGCAAGTGCGGGAGAAATACTACGAGCAGCTTGACACACCAGAAGCCGTGGACGCCATGCTTACTGAGCTGCGTAACCAGGTGCACCGCCCAGCCCTTCCGTGGGAAGAAACCGGCTTGCCAAACGCGCTGGCGCGCAACTAAGCGCTACCTTGTATGGAAGAACGGAACAAGGACCTGCCACTGATTGTCTCGGAAATTCTCATTGAGATGTACGAGATGAAAGAAGCTCTTAATAGGGTGGCTTCTGTTGTGTTGAAGCAGCAAGAGCACACGAATGCTATGTTCAGCACGATGCAGGACGAGAGTAAAAAGAACATGGAGTATGTGACGTCGCTGATGACCGAGATTCGGCGGGAGAATCAGGAAGACCGGCAGTTCATGACCTATTCCATCAACAAAACGTTGAGCCAGCAACAGCAGGTAAACGCAGATTTTGAGCAGCGTCTGGTGCAGCTCGAAGCTAAATACAACGGCTAACCCCCTACGACTATGGGACGCAAACTGCTGACCGAACATATCAACGTTGAAGGCATCGACACTTTTGAAGTGTACCGCAAGCACGGCGGCTACCGCTCAGTGGAGAAGGCTATTAAGACGATGACGCCCGAAGAGGTGGTGGAAGAAGTGAAGAAGTCGGGCCTGCGAGGGCGCGGCGGCGCGGGCTTCCCCACGGGTATGAAGTGGAGCTTTCTGGCCAAACCGGAAGGTGTGCCGCGCTATCTCGTTTGCAACGCCGACGAGTCGGAGCCAGGCACCTTCAAGGACCGCCAGTTGATGTCGAAGCTGCCGCACCTGCTCATCGAGGGCATGATTACGAGCTCGTACGCGCTAGGCGCCAACACCTCGTACATCTACATTCGCGGAGAGCTGTTGTACGTGCTGCGTATTCTGGAAAAGGCCATTGCCGAAGCCTACGCGGCCGGTTTCCTGGGCAAGAACATCCTCGGCTCGGGCTACGACCTCGATTTGTACCTGCATCCCGGTGGTGGCGCCTACATCTGCGGTGAGGAAACGGCGCTGCTGGAATCGTTGGAAGGCAAACGGGGCAACCCGCGCAACAAGCCGCCATTTCCCGCCGTGCAAGGCCTCTACGCTCGCCCCACGGTGGTAAACAACGTGGAGTCCATTGCGGCGGTGCCCGTAATTGTGAACGAAGGCGGCGACGAATACGCCAAAATCGGTATTGGCCGGAGCACAGGCACCAAGCTGATTTCCGCCTGCGGCCACCTAAACAAGCCCGGCATCTACGAAATTGAGTTGGGTCTGCCCGTCGAGGAATTCATCTATTCCGATGAGTACTGCGGCGGCATCTGGAAAGGTCGGGAGCTGAAAGCCGTAGTGGCCGGCGGCTCTTCCGTGCCGATTCTGCCCAAGGAGTTGATTCTGAAAACGGCAGCCGGTGAAAACCGCCTGATGACTTACGAGTCGTTGTCGGATGGGGGCTTCGTGACGGGTACTATGCTGGGCTCGGGTGGCTTCATTGCCATGGACGAAACAACCTGCATCGTGCGCAACACCTGGAACTTCTCCCGCTTCTACCACCACGAGTCGTGCGGGCAATGCTCGCCGTGCCGTGAGGGTACGGGCTGGATGGAGAAGGTACTGCACCGCCTCGAACACGGCCACGGCCACATGGAAGACATCGACGTGCTGGTAAGTGTCGCCAAGCAAATTGAGGGCAACACGATCTGCCCGCTCGGGGAAGCTGCCGCCTGGCCCGTTGCCGCCGCCGTACGCCACTTCCGCCACGAATTTGAGTGGCACGTGACCCACGCCAAAGAAGCCGCCCAACCCGGCGCGGTGTATCCTGGCGAATTAGTTAAAGCTTAAGATTTAGAGCTTAGAAGTGAGAACTTAGAGCTTAGATTTTGTGAAAGACAGTGGCCCAAGACCAAAAGTCTAAGCTCCAGATTCTCACTTCTAAGCTTTCAACATAGAACCAATGGCTAAAATAACTTTTGATGGCATCGAGGTAGAAGTTCCAGACGGAACCACCATCCTCAATGCGGCCCGCCAGATCGGCGGCAGCATCGTGCCCCCAGCCATGTGCTACTACACGCCCTTGAAAGGCTCCGGCGGTAAGTGCCGCGCCTGTCTGGTGCGGGTAGCCGCTGGCTCAGCCAAAGATCCGCGCCCGATGCCTAAACTGGTGGCCTCGTGCGTGACGCCTGTGCAGGACGGCATGGTGGTTGAAAATACGACTTCCGAGCAGGTGCTGGACGTGCGCAAAGGCATCGTAGAGATGCTGCTCATCAACCACCCGCTAGACTGCCCGGTGTGCGACCAAGCGGGCGAGTGCGACTTACAGAACTTTGCTTTCGAGCACGGCGTGTCTACGACCCGCTACCAGGAAGAGCGCCGCACGTTCGAGAAAATCGACATCGGCCCGCTGATTCAGCTGCACATGACGCGCTGCATTCTGTGCTACCGCTGCGTGTACACCGCCGACCAAATCGCGAAGGGCGACCGAGTGCACGGCGTGCTGGGCCGCGGTGACGCCGCCGAAATTGGCACCTACATCGAGAACATCATCGATAACGACTTCTCTGGTAATGTCATCGATGTGTGCCCGGTGGGCGCGCTGACCGATAAAACCTGGCGCTTCAAGCAGCGCGTGTGGTTCACTAAGCCGGTGAATGCTCACCGTGATTGCCCTAAATGCACCGGCAACGTGGTGCTCTGGTATAAAGGCCCCGACGTGCTGCGCGTGACGGCCCGCAAAGACCAGTACGGGGAGGTGAAGGAGTGGATCTGCAACGAATGCCGCTTCGAGAAGAAGGAAACCGCTGACTGGACTATCGAAGGCCCGGCGCACATCGACCGTTCTTCGGTAATTTCGGCCAACCACTACGAGCTACCCGTGCTGAATCACACGCTAGTAGCCGACTTGCCCGCCAGCACCCAGCGCGACCTGGAAAAGAATCCACCCTTGAAACTAGGCTAAATGGCTTAATGGCTGCATGGTTAAATGGTTGACCGTCCAACGAGTCCTCAGAACGACCAACCATTTAACCATGCAGCCATTAAACAATAAAGAACATGATCGAACTACCAACCTTAGGCTGGCAATCCATTGTCATCTTCGTCGTATTTGCGCTTTCGCTGCTGATTGCGACGTACTCCACTTATGCGGAGCGCGTTATTGCGGCTTTTTTGCAAGACCGCGTGGGACCAGACCGGGCCGGGCCTTACGGCTTGCTCCAGCCGCTGGCCGATGCCGTGAAGATGTTCACCAAAGAGGAATTTTTCCCTGGCGGCGCCAGCAAGGTGCTGTTCGTCTTCGGCCCCTGCCTGGCCATGATTACGGCGCTGATGTCGTCGGCGGTAATTCCGTTTGGCAACAGCGTGAGCTTCGGTAATAACAACTTCTTCCTGCAAGGCATCGACGTGAACGTGGGCATGCTGTGGGTGTTCGGCGTGGTTTCGCTGGGCGTGTACGGCATCATGATTGGCGGCTGGGCTTCCAACAACAAGTTCTCCTTACTCGGCGCCATCCGGGCCGCGTCGCAAAACATCAGCTACGAGCTGGCCATGGGTATGGCCCTGATTGCGGTACTCATGATTTCGGGCACGCTGAGTCTGCGCGAAATCACGCTGCAACAGTCGGTGCCGGGCGAGTGGGCCATGTGGAACATCGTGAAGCAGCCCTTGGGCTTCATTATTTTCTGCGTGTGTGCTTTCGCGGAAACCAACCGCACGCCTTTCGACTTGCCGGAGTGCGAAACGGAACTGGTGGGTGGCTACCACACGGAGTACTCGTCGATGAAGCTGGGCTTGTACCTGTTTGCGGAGTACATCAACATCTTCGTGGCTTCGGCCGTGATGAGCGTGCTGTACTTCGGAGGCTTCAACTTCCCCTTCCAGTACGAGCTGCGCGACTGGCTCGTAAGCAGCCAGGGCTGGGAATTAATTTCGGCTCAAAACCTGATTACGGCGCTCGGTACAGTAGGCCTGTTCGCCAAAATCTTCGGGTTCATTTTCTTCTTCATGTGGGTGCGCTGGACCTTGCCACGCTTCCGCTACGACCAACTGATGCGTCTGGGCTGGACCATCCTCATCCCGGCGGCCGTCATCAACATCCTCATCACCGGCGGACTCATCCTGTTCAAGGTGATTCAGTAGATTCGTGCTTCACCCAACCTCCTACTGCTATGTCTTCCGATGAGCGTTTAATTGAAATCATGGCGGACATGCTGAGCGAGCTGCGCGGCCTCAAAGAAGTTACGCAGACGATGGCAGGGGATATTCACGTGATGAAAAACGACATCAATGTGATGAAGAATGACATCACTGAACTGAAAATCCAGCAGGCTAAGACCAACATTGGCCTGAATGAGATGCGCTTATCCAACATGAAGCTGGCTGAGCGCATAGAGGAAATCGTGCATCTCGACCAGCGGGTGCGCGTGCTGGAAAACATTGTGCTTCCAAAGGCTTCCTAAGCCAATAGAGATAGATTACAACCATGCAACTCACCAACCGAGCCAAGAAACTAGAGAAGAAGCCGATGACCTTGGCGGAGCGGGCGTATTTGCCAGCCATCTTCCAAGGGCTGAGCATTACGATGCGTCACTTCTTCATGAAGAAGGCCACCGTGCGCTACCCCGAACAGACGCGCCCCTTCTCGCCCGTGTTCCGCGGCCTGCACGTACTCAAGCGCGACGAGCAGGGCCGGGAGCGGTGCACGGCCTGCGGCTTGTGCGCCGTAGCTTGCCCTGCCGAAGCCATTACGATGGTAGCCGGCGAGCGAAAGAAAGGCGAAGAGCACCTCTACCGTGAGGAGAAATACGCCATCAGCTACGAAATCAACATGTTGCGCTGCATCTTCTGCGGCCTCTGCGAAGAAGCCTGCCCGAAAGCAGCTGTGTATCTACAACCCGATAAAATGGCCCCACCGCGCTACGAGCGCGACGAGTTTATCTACGGCAAGGACCGCCTCGTAGAGTCGGTTTCGCCCGATGAACGGTCAGTGCGCGGCATTCAGCTTACGCCGGAGCAAGCCGAAAAATTGCGTAAGCAGTTGGCTTAGTTGTCCATTGCTCGTTGTTAGTTGTCGGTTCACGCAATTGCAACGCCTTCCCTACCCGACAACTAACGACTTCAACCTAATACCTAGTTAATGTCTCCTCTCTTTCTGTTTTTGTCTTTCGTGGCGCTGTTGAGCGCGCTGGGAGTGGTTTTCGCCAAGAACCCGGTGCACAGCGTGCTGTTCCTGATCCTGACGTTCTTCACGCTTTCTGGGCACTATCTGTTGCTGAACGCGCAGTTTCTGGCGGCCGTGAACATCATCGTGTACGCCGGCGCCATCATGGTGCTGTTCCTGTTCGTGATTATGTTCCTGAATCTGAACGTAGACACGGAGCCGCACAAACCGGCCCTGGCCAAGATTGCCGCGGCCGTAGCGGGTGGTTCGTTGCTACTCATTCTGGTGGCGGCCCTGAAAGACATTCAGCCCACCGGCTCGCCCCTCAACAGCTCCTTCGACAGCCAAATCGGAATGGTAGATCGGCTAGGGCTGGTGCTTTATCAGAACTATTCGTTGCCTTTTGAGCTGGCCTCGGTGCTGTTTCTAATTGCGATGGTGGGCGCCGTGATGCTGGGCAAGCGGGAAGCTGGCGAGCGGAATTTCTAGGGCTTCTGCTCATCTGACAAACGCGAAAAGCGGCAGCTGATACATCAGTTGCCGCTTTTCATTTTAGGACTATCCGTCCCAATAAGAAATCAAAAATATTCCTGTTAAGGACCAGCTATAATCTGCTCATTATCTCATAAAATTGTAGGTCTGTTAAAAGACTGCAACTGCCGCATTCGGCTGTTATAGAGGCTTTTTTATCTGATTGATTTCGTGAAAAAGTTGCTGGCCCTGCTATTGGGCTTGCTGGCCTTACCGGCCTTGGCGCAGACGGGAGTATCGTCGGTTGAAACCGCGCCCTGCGATGCTGTAGTGCAGAAATTCATAACCCGCTGGAAGATTCCCGGCGCGTCCGTGGCCATCAGCCGGCACGGCGAGTTGGTGTACGCACGCGGCTTTGGCTATGCCGACTTAGCCCACAAGAAGCCCATGACGCCCGCCACGCTTTTGCGCGTGGCCAGCGTCTCGAAGCCCGTAACGGCTATAGCCATTATGAAGCTGGTGGAAGACGGCCAACTAGAGCTGCAACACAAGGTGTTCGGGCCCACTGGCTACCTCGATGATGCCTATTATACTGGCGTCATCACCGACCAACGCATTTACGACATCACTCTGCGCCAGCTGCTGGAGCACACGGCCGGCTGGAACCGCGACGCGGGCGTAGACGACCGGCGCAGTTCCGACCCAGTTGATTTTCCGCTGCACGTGGCGCAGGTCATGCAGGTTCCTAACCCCGTGGGCGACTCCACCCTGGTGCGCTACCTGCTGAGCCGGGGCCTGAATTTTACGCCGGGCAGCAAGTTTGCTTATTCCAACATCGGTTACCTCGTTCTCGGGAAAATCATTGAGAAAGTAACCGGCCAGCACTACGAAGACTGGGTGCGGGGCCACGTCTTGCTGCCTAGCGGCGTGCAGGAAGCCCATTTGGCTCACAACCTGCGCACCAGCAAGCGAGAAAACGAGGCGGAATACTTCTGCCCACTCACCAATGAGTCGTGCTACGGGACGGGCAAGCGGGTGCCATTTGCTTACGGCGGCGCCAACATAGAGGCCATGAACGCCCACGGCGGCTGGCTCTTCACGGCCCGCGACTTGGTGCGCCTGCTGCTTACCGTCGATAACTCCCCTACCCGCCCCGACATGCTGCTACCGGCCACCCTCGACACCATGACGGCGCCCTCGGAGCAGAACCGGCGCTATGCCAAAGGCTGGATGGTGAACAAGCGGGGCGTGTGGTGGCATACGGGCTACCTCAACGGCTCCAGCAGCATCATTGCCCGCACCGCCGACGGCTATACCTGGGCCATCTTGCTCAATGCCTGCCCCAACACGAACCGTTTCTGGAACGACCTCGAAGACCTTGGTTGGGACTGTATCAACCGCCCCAACGCCTGGCCCTCCAACGACCTTCTGCCGCCCGGCCAAAATGCCGCTGAACTGCGGCTCGCTGGCACTGCGCCTAACTCTGCCACCCTGACTTGGGCTAATGGCGACGGCACGCACCGGTTGGTGGTTATGCGCGAAGACGAGCCCGTTGATGCTCTTCCCTTGGATGGCGAGTTGTATCCCAGCGGCAGCGTGTTTGGGCACGGTGCCTCGTTTGGTCGCGGCAACTATGTGGTAGCAGCTGGCACAGATAGCGTTGTACAGGTGAGTCGGTTACAGCCGGGCCGCACGTACTACGCCCGCGTAATCGAGTATCGGCTGGACGAAAAAACCAACCTGCTGCCCGTCTATACTATTGACAACAACCCAGTCCTGCGCTTCCAGATGCCCAAGGCGGCTCCTTTCTTGGCCAAGTCTAAGTTGAAAGCAGGCTCTCGGGGCAAAGCTGTAGCCAGCAAAACGCGAAGTCAGAAGCCTGCTCTTACTCCCGCAACTAAGTCGCAGCCGTCAACTCCTCAGTCTGCCGCTTCACAATCTTCTTACCTCTCCCGCTTGCGCGGGCTGCTAACGGGTAAGTAGTGACATGAGACAGGAAGACATGGGAAGTGAGACTATCGTAGCCGCTGTTGGCTGAAGCGCAGTTCTCGTTTTCTATCATTGTCACCGCTTCTCGTGTGAGGTATACACTAGTAAGGAAAAGTAGAAGGGTGTATACCTAGATGAAGCAGTCTTCAGGACGGGATATAAAAGCGGGATACGGACTTCGGAGCCCCCCAAATACAATATATGCTAACAATAAAGGCCCCTGGCATCTCTGCCAGGGGCCTTTAATATGGATGCTTATCAGCAGCTTATAGCGCGGTAGAGGTAGATTCTTCCGTTGCCCGGCGGCGCATCCAGGAGTGTCCAGAGCAAGCGCCTTGCATTTTCTGGCGAAACTTCTCTTGCTCTTCGGGAGTGAGGCCAGCCATACGGGCCTCTAGTTTTTGCTTCCACATGTTGCGGCGGCGGGCCCAGGCACGGCCGCGGGCACCTCGGCCCCAGCCGCCAAACAGGATGCGAGACAGCAACAACAGACCGAGCGTTTGCCAGAAGTTGATGGCCGGGCCCTGGAACAGTGCCGGTACCAGCCAGTTCCAAAGATTCATGGTGAGGAAGCCGGCAACGGCCACAAAGAGGGCCGCGAAGAATATGAATTTGAGGCCGCGAAGCAGCCAAAAGGAGCGTTTCATTGGAGTAATTGTTGAATTCTTGGATGGAAGAACGGCTGTTATGCAGCTTGCTACTACTGCTAGTTGAAATAGCGTGAAAACCACCTTTCAACCATTACGCCGCTCTGCCATTTAATCAGTGAAAAGCTCGGTGTAAAGCTTTTGGAGCCGTTTGCGCAGGTGTTGCACGGCGTAGTGCTTACGCGAAATCAGAGTTTTGAGCGGCACGCCGGTTTCTTGCTCCATCTCGCGGAAGGTTTTTTCCTCCAGCTCGTGCCAAATAAACACTTGACGCTGGGCGGCGGGCAACTCCGCCAGTGCATCGCTTAGCGCCTCCATCAGCGTCTGGCGTAGCAGACGGTTTTCGGGGGCATCGTCGGTGGCAGGCAGAATATCGGCGAGCAGCAGCGAATTCTCGTCGCCTTCGGCGGCGTAGGCCGCCATTTCGTTTTCCAGGGAAACGGTCTTTTTGCGGCGGTAGAGGTCCGTGATTTTGTTGCGGGCCACCCGGAACAACCAGGCGGCGGCCTGCTCCACCGGCTTCAACATCCGGTAGCTTTCTACCAGCTCGGCGAAAACGTCCTGCAGAACGTCTTCCGCCTCGGTTTCATCGGGAATGCGGCGGCGGATGAAGGCCAGCAGCCGACTGCGCTGTGTGCGCACTGCTTCCTGTATCTGCAGGTCCTGGTGGCCGGCCGTCATCAGTGAAGCGTCAAGGGGTATGGCAAGAGTTTTCATTCTGCATCAGTAGACGCGAATAGAGAGGGGAATACTTTAGGCTAGGTATAAATTATTCAGATGGAAAGTAATTTTCATTTCTTCAGGCGAAAATCAGCTCCGAAAGCTAGCCTGCGCTTCTGGGTAACCTATCCTGCTGACGAAGGAAGTATCTGATTAATATCGTATGCCATAGCATCACAGTTATGAAGGCTTGCAAACAAGCCGGCAATTTGTCAAGATTCTAAGCTCTCATTTCTGAGTTTTAAACGAAGTGGTACAGGAACGTAATGACGCCGGTGTACGCGGGCTTACGGCTGCCTTCCACTTCCATTGTCACTTCGATGCGGGCTTTGGCGATGCCGCGCAGGTCGCGGACAGAGAGGAGCCGGGCGCGCAGGCGGACTTGGCTGTTGACAGTAACAGCTTGGTTGAAGCGCAAGCTCTCGATTTCGTAGTTGACCTGCATCTTCAGGTTTTCGATGCTCACGATTTGCGTCCAGAAGTAGGGCAGCAACGACACCGTGAGGTAGCCGTGAGCGATGGTGTTGCCGAACGGCGATTCCGCCTGCGCCCGCTCAGCATCCACGTGTATCCACTGAAAATCGAGGGTGGCCGCCGCAAACTGATTGATTTGCTCCTGCGTGATGGTGTGGTACCCGGATACTCCTAGCTCTTGCCCCTCGTACTGCTGAAGCTCGGCCAGGGTGCGGATGGTGATGCTGCTCATGGAGAAGATAGGTTAGTAATGAGAAGGCGAATGTACAATGGCAGGCCGTAACAGGACATCTGAGTGACTGCTGTTACGCAGGTGGCTTTACTAGCAGATGATTTCGGTTCGTTTGCAGTTGTTGGTGGCTGGTTTACGGCTGCGGCTTATCTTATAAACTGCTTAAACCAACAACTACAAACCAACAACCACAAACCACTGCGCAAACGGTAGCAGCAGACAGCGGACCGATGGGTTTCCTTGTTCCAGTGCAATATTCAGACGAAAACGCCTCGGAAAGGGTCAAAACCGGGGTGGCGTTTTCCGATTTTCAGGATACCTTTGCCGGCTAGTTGTCCCCAACTCATCTTTATTGGGGGCGCCTTTTCGTCGTCAGCCCTACCGCATGGACCAGAACATACCGCAGGTTATCCAAACGGTTCCTCTTCAGTACTACGTCTTCTTCGCCGCCGCTCTGTTTTCTATCGGCGTGCTTGGCGTACTTACCCGGCGCAATGCCATTATCATTTTCATGTGCGTGGAGCTGATGCTCAATGCCGTGAACGTGTTGCTGACGGCTTTTTCGGCCTATCGCGCCGACCCCAACGGGCAGGTGTTCGTGTTTTTCATCATGGCCGTAGCCGCCGCCGAAGTGGCGGTGGGTCTAGCCATCATCGTGATGATCTACCGAAACCTGCAAAACACCGACGTCAACCTGCTCAATCGCCTGAAATTTTAATGTTAATGGCTGCATGGCTTAATGGTTAAATGGTTGGGTCGGTCAATGATCCGTCAGAACAGTTAACAATTAAGCCATGCAGCCATTAAGCTATTAAGCCAGATGCAAGAAACTGTCATTCGCGCCGACGCTCCTTTCTCGACGTTGCTCTACGTCCTGATTCCGCTGCTGCCGTTCCTGGGTTTTCTCCTCAACGGGCTGCTCAATAAGCGTCTTTCCGGCACCGTAGCCGGCGCTATAAGCAGCGTGGCCGTGCTCGGCTCCTTCCTGATTTCAGCCACGCTGTTCTGGGAGTTCACCCACCCGACCGTCAATTGGTTTATTCCGGGCACCACGGCCCACATGGCCTACACCGTCACGCTGTTCGACTGGATTTCGGTGGGCTCGATGCAGATTCCCTTCCAGTACCAAATCGACCAGCTTAGCCTCATTATGCTGCTGCTCGTGACGGGCGTGGGCTTCCTGATTCACGTTTATAGCATCGGCTACATGCACCACGACGAAAACGTGGGCAAGTTTTTCAGCTTCCTGAACCTGTTCGTGTTCAGCATGTTGGTGCTGGTGCTCGGGTCCAACTTCGTGATTTTGTTTATTGGCTGGGAAGGTGTGGGGCTGTGCTCCTACCTGCTCATCGGCTTCTGGAACAAGAATACCAACTACAACAACGCCGCCAAGAAAGCCTTCATCATCAACCGCATCGGCGACCTGGGCTTCCTGCTCGGCATCTTCCTGATCTATCTCACCTTCAACTCGGTGCAGTTTGGGGAGGTATTCCAGAAGGCGGCGCTTGGCCAGTTCGGCACTTACGGCGTGGGTGTCGTGACCGTGATTACGCTGCTGCTATTCGTGGGCGCTACCGGCAAATCGGCGCAGTTGCCGCTCTACACCTGGCTGCCCGATGCTATGGCCGGCCCCACGCCCGTTTCGGCCCTGATTCACGCCGCCACCATGGTGACGGCTGGCATCTATATGATTCTGCGCGCCAACGTGCTCTTCACGCTGGCTCCCGAAACGCTTGAAGTTATTGCCATCATTGGGGCGGCTACGGCGTTGTTTGCCGCTACCATTGGTCTGGCCCAAAATGACATCAAGAAGGTACTGGCCTACTCCACCGTTTCGCAGCTGGGTTACATGTTCCTGGCGCTCGGCGTGATGGGGTACAGCACCTCCCTGTTCCACGTCCTGACCCACGCTTTCTTCAAGGCGCTGATGTTCCTGGGCGCGGGCTCCGTGATTCACGCCATGAGCAACGAGCAGGATATGCGCCGCATGGGCGGTCTGCGTAAGGCGCTGCCCATCACGTTTATCACCTTCCTGGTAGGATGCCTGGCTATTGCGGGTATTCCGCCTTTCTCGGGTTTCTTCTCCAAAGATGAAATCCTGCTGCACGCCTACGAGCACAGCAAAGTGCTGTACGCGGTGGGTCTGTTCACGGCTTTCCTGACGGCTTTCTACATGTTCCGCCTATTGTTCCTCACGTTCTTCGGCGAGTTCCGGGGCACCGAGGAGCAGAAGCACCACTTGCATGAGTCGCCGGCTTCCATGACGCTGCCGCTCATCGTGCTGGCCATTTTGGCGGCCGTGGGTGGTTTTATGAACGCGCCGCTGGTGCTGGGCCGCGGCTACCTGGCCGATTTCCTCGCCCCACTCTTCACCTATTCCCGCCAAATCAACCCCGAGGCTTTCAGCGGCGAAGTTGACCACGCCACGGAATACATGCTCATCGGCCTTTCGGTGGGCGCGGGTGTACTAGGCATCATCCTGGCTTACGTGCAGTACGTGAGTCGCGGCGTGCGCCCGGCCGCGGACGAAGCTACCCGCTCCGCACCAGAAAACGTGGTTTACCACAAATACTACATCGACGAGCTGTACAATGCCTTGTTCGTGCGCCCCGTGATGTGGCTTTCGCGCGGCCTGCACCGCTACGTGGAGCAGGGCATCATCGACCCCATCGTAAATGGCTTCGGCCGCCTGACAATGGGTGGCGGGCAACTGCTGCGCTACGTGCAAACCGGCTCCGTGGAAACCTACCTCATCCTGATGGTAGTGGGCATCGTGCTGGTGCTGGCGCTGAACTACGTGAATTTTTAAAGCAGATATATTACATAAAATTTATAAACCATGAAATACAATCCTGATTTTGTTTCATGCTATCCAAATAAAGATAATTATGTACCTCTAGAAAAAAGTCGCGAAATTGATTTTAATAGATATCAATTGGTCATGCATGGAGAGTATTTTGCGAAAGGAGAAACAGATAAAGAAGGATATTATTTTATTCTTGAGGGATTAGATGAGAACGAAAATAAATACAGAAGGCGTTTATATTTGTCTTGCACAGAAGTAGGTTCACATTATACATTTAGAGACAAAGTAGATCTGACTTTGGAAAAATACACTAATCTATACTGGCCAAGATTTTTCTTTAAGGACTGGACGCCATATGAAAATAAAGATAATGTGTTCGTATATCAAACTGTTAATAACATGACTATAATAACAGGGCTTGTTGACAGGCCATTTGGTATAGTATGGGTTTATGGAGGACCACAGATTATATTTGACAAGGAGGCATATGTCTATTTTCGGGATAGAAGAAATTTTTAGATAAAATACACTAATTATATTTCAAAATAAAAGGCCGTACCCTCACACTAAAGCATGCTCACAGTCCTTCTTCTACTCTGGCCCGTGGCGGCTGCCCTGCTGCTGCACTTCTTCAAGGGGCGCGCGTCTAGGGTCGCGGCGTTTGGTGCGGCGCTGGTTGAATTCGCGCTGGCGGTTTTCGCGGCTGTTACTTTCAACTCTAACAATTCCGGGCTGCTCTCGCTCAACGTGCCCTGGATTGGCTCGGCTGGCATCAGCTTTCATGTCGGCATCGACGGGCTAAGCTTGGTGCTGGTACTGCTCACTGCATTTCTGGTGCCGCTAATTTTGCTGAGCGCCTTCCGCCGCGACTTCGAGAACGAGTCGGCGTTTTACGCGCTGGTGCTGTTCATGGAAACGGGCCTGATTGGGGTGTTCACGGCGCAGGATGCCTTTCTGTTCTACTTCTTCTGGGAAGTTGCCTTGATTCCGATTTATTTCCTGGCCGGTGTCTGGGGCGGCGTAAACCGCGCCAAGGTCACGTTCAAGTTCTTCCTCTACACCATCGTCGGCTCGCTGTTCATGCTGGCGGGCTTCGTGTATCTGTACTTCCAGACAGGGCCCGCTATCAACGGCCTCGCCGCCCACAACTCGGACCTCGCTTCTTTCTACAACCTGAATCTAAGCGTGCAGGAACAATCGTGGCTGTTTTGGCTCATTTTCGCGGCCTTCGCTGTGAAAATGCCCATTTTCCCTTTCCACACCTGGCAGCCCGATACGTATACCGAAGCCCCGGCTCCGGCCACCATGCTGCTTTCGGGCATCATGCTGAAAATGGGCATCTACGGCTGTATGCGCTGGCTGCTGCCGGTGGTACCGCTGGGCGTGAGTCAGTGGCAAAACCTGGTGCTGATTCTGGCCATCATTGGTATTATTTACGGTGGCATCATTGCCATCCGGCAGCAGGACGTGAAGCGGCTCATTGCTTACTCTTCGCTCTCTCACGTGGGCCTCATGATAGCCGGGGTGTTTTCGCTCACGCAAATCGGGCTGCAAGGCGCGAGCGTGCAGATGCTAGCGCACGGCATCAACGTGGTGGGCATGTTCTTCATCGCCGATGCCATTGAGCGCCGCACCGGCACCCGCCTCATTCCTGACCTCGGCGGCCTGACCCGCCAGGCACCGGTGCTGACGGTGTGTTTCCTGGTATTGCTGCTCGGTACGGTGGCCCTACCCCTCACCAACGGCTTCGTGGGCGAGTTCCTGCTACTGGCCGGTGTGTACGAGTACAACGCCTGGATGGGCGCGGTGGCTGGCCTCACCATCATACTCGGCGCCGTGTATTTGCTGCGCATGTTCCAGCGCGTCATGCTCGGCCCCGATTCCTCGTTCACCGCCACCTTCACCGACCTTACCAGCGGCGAACTGGCCGTGCTGATTCCGCTTATCGTGCTCGTTTTCTGGATCGGCTTGTTTCCGAACACCTTCCTGCACCTGTCGGAAGGCAGCGTGGTGCAGATTCTGAACGAGGTAGTGAAAAGATAATTTGCACGTAGCGCGAAGCTCCAGCTTCGCGCTACGTCCGCGCCGTCTTAACGATTATCGTTCAGCGACCTCGTTCAACGATACGCGAAGCTGGAGCTTCGCGCTACATTCAGCGACATCATGAATTCCATCATTCTGCTTTCCGTCTTCGGCCTCGGCAACCTCTTTCTGGGGTTCCGGCGCTCCAACCGGCTGCTGTTGCCCGCCGCCATGCTTATGCTGGGCGTGGTCCTGACCATCAATTTCACTGATTGGGGCACGGAGCGGGCCTGGTTCGACGGGATGCTCGTCATCAACGACTTCTCGGTGGCCTTCACCGGCATCGTGGTTCTGACGGCGCTGCTGCTGCTGCCCTTCTCACAGAAGTACGTGCACGACGGCGAAGCCAACCTCGCCGAATACTACTCGCTGCTGCTGTTTTCGCTGGTGGGCGCCATCATGATGGTGAGCTACAACCACCTGCTGATGCTGTTCCTGGGCATCGAAATCCTGAGCGTGGCCATGTACGTGCTGGCCGGCTCCGACAAGCGCAACCTGCGTTCCAATGAAGCAGCCCTGAAGTACTTTTTGATGGGTGCTTTCGCTACCGGCATTTTGCTTTTCGGCATGGCGCTGGTGTACGGGGCTACCGGCACGTTCGCGCTGGAAGACATTCGTTTCGCGGTGCAGAACCCGGTGAATGAGTCGCTTACGCCCATGCTCTACATCGGCATGCTGCTCATGCTTATCGGCATAGGCTTCAAAGTATCGGCGGCCCCCTTCCACTTCTGGACGCCCGACGTGTACGAAGGCACGCCCACTTTCTTCACGGCCTTCATGAGCACGGTGGTGAAAACGGCTGGTTTCGCCGCCTTTCTCAAGCTGCTGGTGCAGGCCTTCCCGGCTGCTTCGGCACAAGGACTATGGCTACCCACGCTCACGGCTATGTGCGTCCTTACGCTGCTCATCGGCAACGTGGGCGCCGTGGCTCAAACGAGCATCAAGCGGATGCTGGCCTACTCCAGCGTATCGCATGCCGGCTATCTGCTGATTGGTTTGGTTGCCTTCAACGGTGAGTTGGAAGGAGCTTCAGCTAACAGCATTTTCTTCTACTCTTTAGCCTACTCGGTAGCCACGGTGGCGGCGTTTGGGGTCGTGAAGCTAGTGGCCGATGCCCGCCAGCGGGAGGACTACAACGGCCTGAACGGCCTCGCCAAGACCAACCCACTCCTTGCCTTCGTCCTGACGGTAGCTATGCTTTCTTTGGCGGGCATTCCGCTCACGGGTGGCTTCTTCGGCAAGTTCTTCGTCTTCTCCGCCGCCGTCGAAAACGGCTACATCGGTCTCGTGGTATTCGCGGTAGTAATGTCAATGGTGAGCATCTATTACTACCTGCGCCCCATCATCGCCATGTACATGCGCGACGCCGACGACACCAACGCCGCGCCGATTCAGGTAAGTCCGTTCCAGTCGGCAGCCCTGCTGCTACTAGCGCTGCTGACGGTAGTGCTAGGCGTACTGCCCGGTCTGTTGAGTGGGATTCTGTAGCAAATCCGCGCACTTCAAATCACTAGCATCACTAAAAAAGGGCAGCTCATGAGTTGCTCTTTTTTAGTGGCGAAGGGTCAGCGAGTGATTAGGTAGCCTAATAGTAGTAAAGCAGCTTACTTATTGTCCGTTGCGCAGTTAGTAAGTAGATGAGCCCCAGCGGGGCGGTATATCAGTAGAAACATCGGCCACGAAGGCCTGCAAAGCCCCGTAGGGGCGGCACCAATCGTTCAACGGTGGTGTCGCCCCGATGGGGCTTGGTTCTTTTTGAGCTTTGTTCTTTCCACCGATATGCCGCCCCGCTGGGGCTTACCTACCTGCTCTGCTCTCCGAATTAGAAGACTTTTGTGATCCATCCCGCTCCATAGCCCAGGGTTTAAACCCTGGGCTAGTTAGGGCTTAGGCAAATACACAGTTTCGAAAACCGCTCTAAGCTCTCGGCTCTCACTTCTCAGTTCTCACTTATTGCACGCCTAGCAATTCGCGGAAGGTTTGCTCGATGGCGCGTAACACGGGCGGTACGGCCCGACGGATGGTTTCGGAAGCGTTGAGCGTTTTCTCGGGGCTGAAGGGAGAGTTGGGGCCGGTAGCTAGCTGGTGGGTGCGGTAGCTGACTAGGCTGTTGAAGTACTTGTTCTGCAAGGTTTCAATCTGAGTGCAAGTGGACGGCGAGAAGAAGATCTTGTTGGCCGTATAATACTGCAAGAATTCGCGGTACGACTCGCTGGCGGCCCGCATACGGCTCCGCTCCTCTTCGGCCGGATCTGCCTGGATGAATTGCACCTCGGCCGTCAGCTCCTTCATATCATCGTTGAGCACCACGATTTTCTGGTACAGACTTTCCAACACCAGCATGCGCTTCTCGTGCAGCTTGCTGTTTTTGCTGGCAGCCAAGTTTAAATCAGCTTTCACAGCTTCGAGCTTGGCATCGAGCTGCATCTTGAGGTCGGCACTGGTGGTTTCAAGGCGCTTCTCGTAGTCACGAAACCGTATTTTCAGGTACTGTTCGGCCAGCGCCTTTGCGAGCCAGGTGGCGGCTCCTAGCGCCAGCGTGTAGATGCCGAGACTGGAAATAGTTGCCGACCAATCAATGGAGTTGAGAAACTGCATATAAAGAGACATGTGATGTAAGACATCAGCAGTGAGACGGACGCATGATTAGCAGATTCGCACGAATAGTTTATTCGCTTCACTAATGGCCCCGCTCAAAGCACAAAAGAAGGAATATGGGTACGCGTAGCTAACAAAAAGGCCAGCCTCCGCAGTTGCAGAAGCTGACCTTTTTGTTGGTCAATAATTTGAACTGTCCTTGGTTTCGAAACAGACCTAGCCAGAGCGAGACGCTCTTACCGCGCCTGTCGCTGCCGCTCCACAATGCTGCGGCCCAGCGTGATTTCATCGGCGTATTCCAGCTCGCCACCCATGGGAATGCCGCGCGCAATGGTGCTGATGTGCACACCATCGAAGTCGCGGAGCTTGCGCGAGAGGAAGAAGGCTGTGGTGTCGCCTTCCATGGTGGGACTGATGGCCAGAATGACTTCCTTAATTTCAGAGTCGGGCGCGCCCATGCGCTGCACCAAGGAGTCTATCTGCAAGTCGCTGGGGCCCACGCCTTCAATGGGCGAAATTACGCCGCCGAGCACGTGATAGATGCCTTTGTACTGACCGGTGTTTTCGATGGCAATAACGTCGCGGATATCGGACACCACACAGACGGTGCCCCGGTCGCGAAGCTTATTGGCGCAGATGCTGCACTCTGGCGTGTCGGAAATGTTGTGGCAGGTATCGCAGTAGCGAATTTCGAAGCGCATTTTAGCTAGGGCCTCCGCCAGCGTGGCCGTGGTATCGGCTTCGGCTTTGAGCAGGTGCAGCGCCAGTCGCAGGGCGGTTTTTTTACCCACGCCCGGCAGCTTCGACAATTCGCCAACGGCGTTCTCTATCAATTTGGAAGGAAACTCCATTCAGTAATGTGCTGATTGGTTGATATGCTAATGTGCTGATTGGGTAATGTGCTGCTTGCCTGTCAGCACATCAGCACATCAATTAATTAGCACATCAAATAACGTCGGCCGAGATGCCCCGGTCGTGGATGGCGGTGCACATGCCAGCCAACTCCTCGTAGGCGCCGTGCTTCACGGTGCATTGGCCTTTGTAATGAATGAGCAGCGTGCATTGCTCGGCCTGTTCGGGCTGGTGGCCGCACACGTCCATGAGCGTTTTAATGACGTGGTCGAAGGTGTTGACGTCGTCGTTGTACACGACCAGGTCGCGCACGTCAATGGTTTCTTCCAGGAGCAGAACGTCCTCGTCGTACTCGATTTGCGGTTTGCTGTTCATGGGCTCAAAAGTACGTAAAAACGGGCAGAGGAACAGGTTGTGAGGCATTTGTTGGCTTTGTATAACCCCTTACTACCCCGAATCGTTTCCCGGTTTTCGAGGAATATCAAGCAATAGATAGTTTGTGTTTTAGGCCGCTGTCGGCCCGTCGGCGCAGACTCGCCGATAAGCAAACCCAATAGTTCGTGCTCCGGCAAATCCGGCGTAATTTCCGGCTTTCATTCCCTACCCTTTCTTATTTCATGCTTCACTCCTCTCCCCGCCGGCTGCTGCTCGTGCTGCTGGCGTTTGTGGCGCAGCTGCCGGCTCTGCACGCCCAGCAGAAACGCCTGACCATGGAAGATGCCTTCCTCAACCGCAACCTGCAACCCGACAACCTGCGGCAGCTCGCCTGGATTCCGGGCTCACAGGACGAGTATAGCTACCTGCGCACCGTGGGCGGACAGGACGAGTTGGTCCGCGGTGCAGCCGGCAAGCCCGCTACGGCAGTGGTAACGTTGGGAGAGCTGGGGCAGGCGCTACAGGCGGCCGGCGCGCCGGCCGTGAAAGCCTCGGCATTTCCGACTGTTACCTGGCGAAGTCCGCAGGCTTTTCTGGTTACGCGCCTCAACAAAGTATACCGTGTAGATGCCGCGACCAAGCAGGCCACGGCTTTATATGGCTACGATGCGGCTGCCGAAAACGTGGAAATGGACCCCAGCAAAACCCGTGTGGCGTACACGAAAGGCCCCAACCTCTACGTCTCGCTGGCGGGCCGCGAAAACGAGGCCGTGACGCAGGAATCCAACGCGGCCATCGTGAACGGGCAGGCGGCGCACCGCTCGGAATTTGGTATCACGAAGGGCACATTTTGGAGCCCCTCGGGCCAGAAGCTAGCCTACTACCGCATGGATCAAACGATGGTGACCGACTATCCGCTGGTGGATGTTTCGACCACCCCAGCCCAGGAAAAGGCCATCAAATACCCCATGGCCGGCGACAAAAGCCACGAGGTAACGGTGGGCGTCTACGACCTGACGACGCGCAAAACCGTCTTTCTGCAAACCGGCGAGCCCAAGGAGCAGTACCTGACCAACATCAGCTGGAGCCCCGACGAAAAGTCGATTTACGTGGCCGTGCTGAACCGAGGCCAGAGCCAGATGAAGCTCAATCAGTACGATGCTGGCTCGGGCGCTTTCGTGAAGACCCTGTTCGAGGAGAAAGACGAGAAGACCTTCGTGGAGCCGCTGCACGAGTTGCAATTCGTGCCCGGCCGTCCCGACCAGTTTCTGTGGCGCAGCCAGCGCGACGGGTACGAGCATATCTACCTCTACGGCACCAACGGCAAGCTTTCGCGCCAGCTCACCACCGGCCCGTGGCAGGTGATAGACGTGCTGGGCTTTGCCGGCAAGAACCGCGAAGTTGTGTTCAGCAGCACCGCCGAAAGCCCACTCCAGCGGCAGCTCTACGCTGTGCGCCTCAGCGGCGGCAAACCCCGCCGCCTCACGCAGGGCAAAGGCGTGCATACTGGCCTACTCAGCCCCAGCAGCACGTATGCCCTCGACACCTACTCCAGCACCACCGTACCGCGCGCCATTAGCCTTGTGGGCGTGGCCGATGGTAAGCCGAAGCAACAGCTCCTGAGCACCGCCAACCCATTGGCGGAGTATGAGCTAGGCGAAACCAAGCTGTTCTCCATCAAAGCCGCCGATGGGCTAACGGACCTGTATTGCCGCCTCACCACGCCGCCCGGCTTCGACCCGGCCAAAAAATACCCAACCGTCGTGTACCTCTACGGCGGGCCGCACGTGCAGCTCGTCACGGAGTCGTGGCTGGGCGGCGGCAACCTCTGGATGCAGCTCATGGCGCAGAAGGGCTACGTGGTGTTTACGGTGGATTCGCGCGGTTCCGGCAACCGGGGCTCGGCGTTTGAGCGGGCCACGTTCCGGCAACTCGGCACCATCGAAATGCAGGACCAGCTCAAGGGCGTTGACTACCTCAAAACCCTGCCCTACGTCGACCAGAGCCGTATCGGGGTGCACGGCTGGAGCTACGGCGGCTTCCTGACGACGACGATGATGACGCGCAGTCCCGGCACGTTCAAAGTGGGCGTGGGTGGCGGCCCCGTCATCGACTGGCGGATGTACGAAATCATGTACACGGAACGCTACATGGACACGCCCCAGGAAAATCCCGACGGCTACGCCCAGGCCAATCTGCTCAACTACGTAGATAAGCTGCAAGGCAAGCTGCTGCTCATTCACGGCACCGTCGACGACGTGGTGGTGTGGCAGCACAGCCTCAACTACCTCAAAACGGCCGTCGATCAAGGCGTGCAGCTCGACTACTTCGTGTATCCCGGCCACCCGCACAACGTGAGCGGCAAAGACCGGGTGCACCTCTACAATAAAATCACGCAGTACTTCGACGAGAAGCTGTAAGCACCAGTCTCTTTTATTCTCGGCTCCATTCCTGAATAGCGTGAAAAACCTCAATGAACTGCGGATTCCGAAGTCCTTGAAAAGAATTCTGGCTGAGGAATCGAGGTGGGAAGAAGATGCCTACGCGCCGTTTCATTTATCGGTGCACGATGAAACGGGCGAGGTGCTGTACGAAGTATACCTCTCGCCGCACAACGAGCCAGAGCTAGCCGATTTGAATGCGGAGCTCGAACGAGCGGGTTTTGAAGTGAATGGCTACGGCTGGGAAAAAGCCATTCGCGCTTTTCTGATCAAGAAGGCCCCAAACCTCAACGAGCAAGTGGAAGGCGACAGTGACACGGAAGCTTGCGTACTGTATACTTCCACCGAAGCAGACTACAGAAAATTGCTAGCTCTGCTGTGGGAGCTGGCACAGAACCCGCCGCAAATCGGTCAGCTTACCTAGTCTTCGCAAGGCGGCCTCCAAAAGCGTAGCTTATTGCAACACAAAACGCCCCTACCGCAAGGATAAGGGCGTTTTGTGTTGCAATAAGCTACGCTTTTGGAGTGTCAGATTTTCCGCTCGAACTGGGGTTCATTTCCTACTAGGTATAGCGCAGATGGCCGTTTCCTACCTATTCTAACCGGCGAATTATATCGTCCAAAGCATCATTTATGTGCTTCTTCTCTGCTGATGGAGAATAATTAAGCATTCGTTGTATCCAGCGGAAAAATTGAATTGACTGACTGGCGGGGAAAGAAGTATAGGATAACTTATAGTCACCACGCTGAGTCGTTGTTCTGAACGTACCGTATTCGTAAACATCCGTCTCATAACCACTCGATTTCTTTATGTATCCATCTACATGCCTGAGTACTGATTCAAAAGCAGAATGGCTCACCGGTATAATAACTTGAGTTGCAGTTCCGGTTTGCTTCATAGGCCCGTCACTAATGATGAGGTCAGGAATAGGTTTGTCACTCGGACCGAGGTGCTCAATCTTCACATAGTTGACTGGTTTGGGTGGATTAGCGACACCTGCTGAAGCTGCCAGTGTCAGCAACACCAAGAGGCAGAGGTATTTCACCAGGTTTTGCATAGCTGAGGGAGTTGTAGCAAGTGAATAACAAGTAAGTATAAGGAATAAAGCCAGTTATTTTACGCGACGAGACCAGACGAAAGCGCCTTGCATCGTCACGTCATGCGTCTGCCAACCAGCCGCTTGCAGCTTAGGCCGCAGGTGGGAAACATACCAGGACTTGCACGACGAGTCGAATACAACGACGGGCCGCTTGCCGAAAATAGCGGCTATATCTTCGGGCCAGATGCGGGCATTGCGCCGCAGCACTACCACCTGTACCGGCACGGGCTCCTGCGCGCCGGCTAGTTTTCCGCCTACCCACGCCACCCGCATGCCTCGCCAGACGCTCAGCACTAGGTTGGAGCCGGTTGTGGTGTCGGCCATAGCGGGCACCGGAGCACTGCGCCAGCTGGTGTGGTAGCTTACGCGGCGGGCCTCCCGCTCAATGGTGCCCGGCACGATGCGGTAAGTACGTTCGGCTTCGGAGAGTGGCAACGAGTCGGCACTCACGATTTCGGCCGTCGGGCCCTGCCAAAAGCCTACCACCGAGCGGCGCGGAATGCTGTATACAATGAGGCGCTCATCGGGCGCGAGTTGGTGCGCGGCCCATACTCGGCTACCCGCAAATACACTCAGCAGCCCGCAAGCCACGCCCATCCAAGCCAGATGCTTCAGCCGGAAAAAAGCCAATAGCGCCAGAATTACGCCGAAGATCAACCAAGCCTGCGGAGCCGTTACGTGGATGCCGGTGATAAGCGCGTCGGGCAGCAGGCGTCCAATCCAGAAGATGTAGTCGTTGAACCAGCGGATCAGGATTTCGAACAGCCCGGCCACAAGTCTTGGCCCCCAGTCGAGAACCGCCGCCAGTCCCGGCGCGCCCAAGCCAACAAGCGCGACTAACCCTTTCAGGACTAGCAGCGCCAGCCCTACGTACACGGCCAGGCTGGAAATGGGCACGGCCACCAGGTTGGAAAGCAGGAAGCTGAGCGGGAATTGGTGGAAATAGAATAACCCGAGCGGAAACGTAGCCACCTGCGCCGCCAACGACAGCGCCGTGGCCTGCCAAATACCATTGGCAGCCCAACCAACTCCTTTCCACAACTTTTGCACGGATCGGGATTGCCAAGGCCGCTGCTTGTCCAGAAAATAGCCCTGCACATCCAGCCAGCCCACGATGCGCGGCTGTAGATACACAATGCTGATAACAGCGAGAAAGGATAGCTGAAAGCCAACATCACAGAGCAAATACGGGTCGTAGCACAGCAGGCAGAAGGCAGCCACAGCCAAGGTGTTGAATATGTTGGTTTGCCGTTGCGTAGCCCGCGCTACAATGATGAAGGTAAACATCACGGCCGCCCGCAGCACCGAGGCCGAAAGCCCCGTCAGCAGCGCGTAGCTCCAAATAGCAGTCAGCCCCAACGCCGCCGTCACGAACCGAAAAAACGCCCCGCGCCGACCTGGCAGCAAACCCAGAACCCACGTCACGGCCCCAAACAGCAACCCCACCTGCAAACCCGATACGGCCATGATGTGCGTGGTGCCAGTGGCCGCGTATGCCTGCTTGGTTTCCTGGTCGATGTCATCTTTGAGTCCTAGCACTAGCGCCGAGGCCATAGCCGATTCCCGCGGCTGCTTCACGTACTGCTTGAACACGCCTTCCACTACCCGCGCGGCGCGCATAGCCACGGCTTTTAGCGGATTGGGCGACGCTAGGCCTATTTTCTGGTACTGGTCGGGGTGGATGAATTGCTGGTGGTAGACCTGGTGATAAGCCAAGTAGCGGCGGTAATCGAACTCGCCGGGGTTGAGAGGCGCTTTGCTCGGCGTGGGCGCGCCCCGCACCAGCCACAGGTCGCCGTATTGCGGGACCAACACGCCGGAGTCGCGCGGAATGGAAACCCGAATGCCGCCCATTGCCGGCCGCCACACTCCGCTTACCCGCACCGCCGACACGCGCACGGTAGTGGCGTACGTAGCGGGCCGCGTCACCACGTAGTCGTCCACCACCGCCCGATAAAACTCGATGCGACCACCAAAACGGTAGAGGTGAGTGTCTCTGGTCGATTCAGTAGCCTGCTGCGTGAAAGCAGCTCCTGCCACGTACACCGTAATGAGAGCCAGCAGCCCTGCGTTGTCGGCCGCCGCTGGATTTGGGCTGCGCCACACCCAGGCTTGCAGCACTACAAATGCCAGAACCAAGCCCGTCAGCGGCCAAACCAGGCTCGGAAGTTCATGCCCGATGTATAGATACGTCAGAATACCAGCCATCAAGGCCAGCGTGAGGCGCACAAACGCATAGGAAGACCAATGAATCATAAGCACAGAATGAATAAAGAATAGTAGACGTAATATATAAATTAATGAGAATTGGCTTGTAACTAAACAAATTGCTTAGGCACGTTAGCCTATCTACTTCTGCGTCCTCTGCGCCAACTTCTGCGCCTTCTGCGGGCTAAAAAGATGGTCCGCCGTACAATCAGTAAGTTCAACTGACTACCAAAACGCTGTGCACCCGGCAGCAAAAAGCCCTTCTGCCTCACCGGCAAAAGAGCTTTTCATACTAAGCTGAAGCGTGAATCTACAGCCGTATTACTTCCTGACTTTCTGCTTCTGGCTGAGGTAGCTGGTGCTTCCACACCATTTTGTAGTGCTGAATGTCGCACTCCTCAAACATCTCTCCCACCTTCTCGAACCCGTGCCGCTCATAGAAGCGCACAGCTGGCAATTGGGCATGCAAGTACACTGTAGTATGAGGATGCGCGACTATAACATCGCGTAGTACTTCCCGGAGCAACTTGGCGCCGGCTTGTTGATTACGAAAGTCAGCCAGTACCGCGAAACGCTCCAGTTTCACGCCGTTTTCGGTGGCGCGCCAGCGGGCAGTACCGCAAGCAGTGCCGTCGGCGGCGCGGGCCAGATAATGAGTGGCATCGGTGTGGTCGTGCGTGTCCTGCTCCAATTCGGCGGGCACGTTCTGGCCAAGCACAAACACGGTGCGTCGAATGGATAAGGCATCCGCCAGATCAGGTTGAGAAGCAATACGGTGGACTTTCATGTAGCGCGGGTTAGAATAGGCGTAGCACATCTCGCGGACGAGTTTCTACATTTGCTACGCGCAAAAATAGACAGAGAACAAAAAAGCGGCCTCCCGAAAGAAGCCGCTTTTTACGTGTTTATGGCGTTTGTCGGACCAGTGTTGAATAGTTCAGCACAGAAGCAACTAGCTTCTTACAGCTGCTCGTGGTTGACGGGCAGTTCCCGCGTGCCGTCGTCTTCGCGGCGAGCATCGGGGTGGCGGCCAGGGTCGGAGGCAGCGTTGCCAGGATTGTTGGGGCGGCGGTAGGGCTGGTATTCGCGGATCGGGCGGTTGGCTTGATTGGCTTGCTCATGCTGCATTTCCACATCGAACCGGTCGTAGGCCTGCACGATCTGCTTCACAAGGCGGTGGCGTACCACGTCCTCAGCCGTCATCTCCACGAACCCGATTCCCGGTACCTCGCGCAGAATATCCAGTGCCTGAATGAGCCCCGACTTCTGCTTGGTAGGCAAGTCAATCTGGCTCCGGTCGCCGTTCACCATCACCTTCGCCGAAGGCCCCATACGGGTCAGGAACATCTTCAGCTGCGAAGGCGTGGTGTTCTGGGCCTCATCCAGCAGTACAAACGCGTTGTTGAGCGTACGGCCGCGCATATAAGCTAGCGGCGCTATCTCGATAGTCTTATTTTCGAGGTAGAACTTGAATTTCTCGGGCGGCAGCATGTCTTCCAGCGCGTCGTAAATGGGGCGCAGGTAAGGGTCTACCTTCTCCTTCATGTCGCCGGGCAAGAAGCCAAGGCTTTCGCCAGCTTCCACCACGGGGCGGGAGATGATGATCTTCTTGACCTCTTTGTTTTTGAGTGCGCGCACGGCCAACGCCACCGAAATGTAGGTTTTGCCGGTACCAGCCGGCCCAAGTGCAAATACCAGATCGTGCTTGAGCACTGTGTCGACAAGGCGCTGCTGGTTGGCAGTTTTAGCCTTGATGACCCCGCCCTTCGAACCGAACAGAATTACGTCGGGGGCGGCGGCCATGCGGGCTTCTTCCATCTCTTCGGAGGCCGAGGACAGGTACTGGGCAATGGTTTTGTCGGTTATCTGCCCGTACTGATGATAATGCTCCAGCAGAGCCGACAGGATGTCGTTGATGCGGCTGATAACGGGCGTCTGGCCCTGAATCTTAATCTCGTTGCCGCGTGAAATAATTTTGCTACCGGGAAAAGCCGCCGCAAGCTGGCGGATATTCTGGTTGTCAGGCCCCAGGAAATCTACCAGGGACACATTTTCGAGCGTGATGACTTTCTCGACCAATCTGTGGGGGTTTTGTAGCTAGGGAGTTAGGAAAAAGGCGGTTTTGACAGTGGGAGTGGTTCGGCTAAATAGCCTACTTTTGCCGCTCTCAGGGCAGCCAAACAATAGTACGAAGAACTCAGGATTTCCGGCAATGGGGTTGATTACGTTTCTGTCCGACTTCGGCTACCGCGACCATTACGTGGCGGCGGTGAAGGCGCGGATTCTTCAGCTCGCCCCAGCAGTGCCCGTCCTCGACATCACCCACGCCGTTGAGTCCTTTAACATCGCGCACGCCCTGCACGTTCTCCAAGCTGTATTTCGGGATTTTCCAGCGGGCACGGTACACCTAATCGGCGTCAATGACCTAGGCGGCCCACGGGCGGCTTGGCGGGCGGCAAGTTTCCAGGGACACTACTTCGTGGCGGCTGACAACGGCTTACTTTCCCTGCTCTGCGATGGGCAACCCGACGAACTAGTGATGCTAGGCGCCGCAATGTCCGTCACTTCCTCCCCCACCCGCGACGTGCTGGCTCCCGCCGCCGTGCACTTGGCGCAGGGTGGCTTGCTGGAAGATCTGGGCCCCGCCACCACGGACCTCTACACGCTGCTCAACCGCCAGGTTCGGCTCCAGGACAACCGCATCACCGGCCACGTCGTCCACGTCGATCACTACGGCAACTTGGTCACCAACATCACTCGGCCGGCAGTGGAAGTGATTGGCCGCAACCGTCCTTGCACCATCCACTTCGCGCGCGAAACGGTTCGCGAAGTAGCGCCCCATTTTCAGGCCGCCGACCCTGGTGAAGTGGTGTGCATTTTCAACAGTCAGCAACAGCTCTGCATCGGCATCAACCAGGGCAGCGCCGCCGAATTACTAGGCCTACACTTTGATTCGCAGGTAGATATTCGATTTCCGAATGAAGACTAGAATGGTCTTTTTGCTTATTAAAGCGCTATTTCAAACCTGTTTTATTATTATGTTAATCAATATATGACAGTATGGCTTACCTGTATCTTTTGATTTCAACCACTTTGTATCTATGCTGATTCGTATCGTGCGCATGACGTTTGCTGCAGGCCAAATTGAAGAATTTCTGCAGCTTTTCCGGGAGTCTGAGGCACAGATCCGGCAAATGCCAGGCTGCCGTTTTTTGGAGCTGTGGCAGGACGCCGACCAGCCGCATGTCTACTGCACCCATAGTCATTGGGAATCAGCGGAAGCATTGGCTGCGTATCGCCGGTCGGCTCTGTTTGGGCGCGTATGGCCCGCTACCAAGGCACTCTTTGCCGCTCCGCCCCTAGCGTTTTCGGCTCACACAGTCGAGACTAGCGAAAAGTATTAGTCGGCTTGTTGAGTGAATTCCGTCGCTTTTTTAGTTCCGAGCTTTAGAATACTGCCTAGCGTATACCTTACAGTGCCCCACTACTGGCCCCACGTTTCTTCACTGCCCTATGCTGCCCGATTATTTTGCCCTCTATGACTTGCCCGAAAGCTTCCTCCCCGACGAGAAGGCCCTCAAAAGCAAGTATTACGCCTTGAGTCGCGAATATCACCCGGATTTTCACGCCACGGAGAGTCCGGAGCGCCAACAGGAAATCCTGACGCTGGCTACACTCAATACCAACGCCTACCGCACCCTCATCGATCCGGACCAGCGGATGGCCTACATTCTTAGCCAGCACAGACTGCTCGAAGAGGGTAAACAAGAGCTTCCACCAGATTTTTTGATGGAAGTAATGGAGCTAAACGAGCAATTAATGGAGCTGGAATTCGACCCCGATCCAGCCACCACCGCCCGCGTCGAAAACGAAGTCAACGCGCTGACCGATACGCTGGAAGCGGGTATAGAGCCCGTGCTCGCCGGCTACGACGGTTTACCCCCTGATACTCGCCCTCAAGCCCTGCAACAGGTGCGCACCTACTATCTCAAGAAGCGTTATCTATTGCGCATTCGGGAAAGTCTGGCTAAGTTTGCAACCCGTTCCTGATACCGACAGGCCCGGAAGTAGAACTTGCCCAGATGGCGGAATCGGTAGACGCGTCGGTCTCAAACACCGATATCGAAAGATGTGCCGGTTCGACCCCGGCTCTGGGTACGATCTCGCTAGACGCGAGGTATTGAATAAGCCCCTAAAAAGCCGTGAATCAACTAGATACACGGCTTTTTAGGGGCTTTCTCGTTTTAGACTCCAGATGTTTTCCGGCGACTCTAGGCGTAGGTTCTGTCCCCAATCCTGCCCCCACACTTGCCCCCATCTGTACTATGAACATTTGCTTTGAACGTCGCGCTGACCGGCCAGATTCGGCTGGGCGCTGTGTCATCCGTCTGGTAGCCACATTTGAAAACCAACGGCTGCGGCTAGGCTCCAAGGAGAAATGCCTGGCCTCGGAATGGAACGACAAAACCGGCTGGTTCCGAAAGTCCTTCGCCGATATTGACAACGCTACAACCCGGTTGAAGGACTTACGAAACCGAGTAGAAACAACGTATAGCAACCTGCGCACGAAGCACGGCGCGGTGACGGTGGCCCAGCTAAAGGCAGCGCTGACGGTAGCAGCTGACGCACCCGCGCCGGAACTGGTAGAACTGCTGGATGAGCACCGGGCCGGGTTGCCGGGGCGCGGGTTTCGCGTCAACACGGTGAAGGGCTACAAGACAACGCGCAACGCCGTAGCGGAATGGGTGGCGACCCTGCCGGGTGGCATGACGGTAGTGGAGTACAACAAGGCGGCGCACGATGCGCTGGTGAGTTGGCTGCGCCAGGAGAAGGGCCACGGTCAGAACACCATCGCGGGCATGGTCAAGCACCTGAAGCCATTCCTGACATGGGCGCGGGAAGCCCGCGGGCAGGAGTTGGCGGTGGACCCGTCGAAGCTGGCCGTGGAATGGGAGGACGTGGAGAAATGCTGGCTCACGGCCGATGAGCTAGCAGCAGTGGCCACAGCCATGTTGCCGAATAACCTGGCGCTGGTGCGGGATGCATTCGTGTTTTGCTGCTATACGGGGCTACGGTACTCTGATTTATCCGACCTGCATCCAGGTAACCTGTCGGACTGGAAAGGCGGCAAGGTGCTGCGGCTGACGCAGACCAAGACCCGAACGGGCGTGAGTATCTACCTGACCGCGCCGGCGCTGGCGCTGCTAGGCAAGTACGACGGGACGCGGGCACGGCTGCTCCCAGTCATGGCCAACGCGGTGATGAACCGCTATCTGAAACGTATTGCCCGGCTGGCGGGACTGGAACAACCGGTGGAGCTAGTGGAAACGGTAGACGGGCGGGTGTTCAAGCGGGCCGTGCCGAAGTGGGAACTAGTGACCATGCACACGGCGCGGCACACCTTTGCCACCCAAAGCCTGATGCGCGGAATGCCGGTGGAAGTGCTGCAAAAGGTGCTGGGCCACGCTAACATCAAAACCACGCTCATCTACGCCAAAGTCGTGGAGGATTTCCAGCATCACACCATGCAGCGCATCTGGGAAGGTGGTCAGGGAGTCAATTCAGTCAGCGCGGAGGCTCTAGATAGCCAGATTTGCGCCGTGGAGCCTTCGGCAGTGAGCATATCCTTCGACCTCTATTACGCGGCTCGCCAGTTTGGCGGGCCGTTTTTGTAGGTGGCGGATGAGGTTGGGCAACAAGTCGGGGCGGATGACTACCTTCAGTGGACAGTAAGGCCGGGAGTGGTCAAGGTTCAGAAAAGTGTAGCCAGCCTTAGTGGTGAATACGCGGGCTACTGTGGCGCGGACATGGACGTACTGGCCAGGACGTTTGGCGGCCTCAACGGCGGTTATCGTTAGGGTTGGTGGTCTAGTTGAGCAGAGGAGCAGAAGTAACGGAAGTAGACAACGAAGCATTTGAGCAAGATACAACTGCCGGGCTGAAGTAACATACCACACATTTAACTGTAATTATACCTGTTTATCTGTAAATTATATACATATTTGTGAGCATGAAGAAGCTCACACTAGTTGCGCTATGGGCATTGGTGGCGCATTTGGCGCATGGTCAGGTGCGGGCCTCGGCACTACCGAAACCATTGCCTGCGCCAAAGCCAGTAGCAGCGGCACGGCGCGGTGTGGGGCCGGAGTACGGTTCGGTACGGCGGGTGCTAGACGGCGATACCTACGAGGTGCTGCTTCCGGCCGGGCTGGTGCGGCTGCGGCTGCACGGGGTAGACGCGCCAGAGCTTAGCCAGCCCTTCGGGCGGCAGGCGGCGGACTCGGCGGCGCGGCTGCTGCGAGGACGGCTGCTAGAGGTGGATCGAGGCGCGGCTGATCTGTATGGGCGCACCTTGGCGGAACTGCGGGTGGCGGTGGTGGCCGGTACAGGTCGCCGCTGGCTGCGGGCGGACTCGTTGCTGGTGGTGCGGGGCTGGGCCTGGGCGGTTGAGCCAGGCCAGACAATACCGCGCTGGGCGCTGCTTCAGCAGCTGGCCCAGGCCCGGTACCGGGGGCTGTGGAAATGCGGCAACGCCGCGCCGGTTCGGCCGGGAGTGTGGCGGAGCTTCAACAAACAAGAAAAACTGACCTACTGGGGTAGCTGCTCCTGGTAGGCCGGGCGCGCAAGCAGGCAGCAACATCTTTTCTCTCATTTAACCTCTTTTTTCAACATGGCACGGATTTACAGCCCATTGGGCAACATCAAAGGCAGCATTGGCAACCTCACCTTCTCGGGCGGGGCAGGCAATAACCAGCTGCGCACCAAAATTGCCAGCAACGGCAGCAACACGCCCGCCCAGCAGAACACCCGCTCGCGCTTCAAACTGCTGGCCGACTTGTTCAAGAAATTCGCGGGAGCGGCACAAACGGGCCTGAAGCGGCAGAACGGCCAGTCGCCCTACAACCGCTTCGTGGCGCAGAACTTCATCAACACTTCGGCCGACGCGCAGAGCGTGGCCAGCATAGACTACTCGAAGCTGGTGCTGTCAGCCGGCTCGGTGGAGCCGTTGGCGGGCGTATCGGCGGCCCTGGACGCTGTGAGCGGCAAGGTGACGGTGAGCTTCGCTGACAACACGAACAGCAACACGGCCCTGGAAACTGACCGGGTGAAGGCCCTAGTGGTGAACAAGCAGACGGGCCGCGTGGTGTCGCAGTCAGATGAGGGCGTGACCCGCGCTGATGGCGCGCTGGAGCTAGATGACGACGCACTAACGGGCGTGCAGGCCGCCGACCTGACGGCGCTGGCTTTCGCCTACCGCGCTGACGGCTCCGACGCCTCGTCTACCTCGGCTGCTCAGGTGGCCTAGTGCGGACGTGAAAAGCCGCCCCGACTCGCTGAGGCCGGGGCGGCTTTTTTGCATTCGGGCAGGATGATGGAGCACCGGGGCTGCCGGGAGAATCTCAGGAGGAAGCTGGGAGGAAGTCGGGAGAAGACCCTGCCCGCTTTTCGGCTCACTTGAATTAAATTTTTCTACGACAACCTTTTTACACATGGCTAAGAAGACGGAGTTTCAGAAACAAGCCGACAAGCGCACGAAAGATGCGCTGCGGTTGCGGGCCCGGTTTGACGGGCTCATCCGCAAGGCAGCGCAGCAGCTGATAATCGCAGCGGCCGGGGCACTGGATGCCCGTAACCGCGTGAATAGAATCAACCAGCTGTACGGCGTGGACATCAGCACGGAAACGCTGTTGGCCCATAGCGTGCGTACAAGCGACCTGAGCGGGCAGTTGGTGGCTCTGCTGGGGGAAAGTACCCCTGGCGAGGAGGTGCAGCTGTTCAACCCCACGCCGGACGGCAATGGCGGGGCTGCGCTGGCATTGGAAGCCGTATTCGGTGAGGTAGCCAAAACGTCACCGATTAAGGTTGAGGCTCCTGGGACGCCACAGGTGATGGACAGGTAGCCAACTTCACTCCGAGAGAACCCCGACCAGAATGGCTTGCCCTAACCCAAAACAATGAAGAGCGCCAGCCAGTAGGCTGGCGCTCTTTCTTTATCGTGTTATTCGCCGCACAGGTGAATGACCAGCTGCACACCTTGCACGAGCAGACGCAGGATGTGGTGGCCAAGCCAGAGAGGTTGCCAGCCGGGTGAGCCGTCATCGGCCACGAGCTACTGACAGCTTACAGAAAGGGCTGACCGGCCGGTCAGCCCTTTCTCAGTTTTGGGTGAAGATAAGCCCGATAGGATTGGCTTTTCCGTCTTCGCTGTTGTCGGGAGTTAGGAGCAACTTAGGAAAATTTAGTTAACAGGCCTATGCTCACTGATAGCGTTATTGAGGCTGCTTATCTTTGCCAGTAGCCAGAAATTATATCCGTGATGCTTTGGGTGTCGTGATCGATTCTACCATAGAAATATACTGATCCAAAGCCAAACGGATAACTTCCGTTCAAGAAGTCTTCCGTGAGACCATTCTCGTCAAGTTGAAAGATGAACGTGTATCCTTTTGCTTCTAACTCGGAGTAGAAATACTGCTCCTCCTGAAGATGATAGGGGTCTGAGCCAACCTTGATAAAGTAGCTATATTCTTCATCACTACCGGATGTTTTAACTAAGGGAGCCAGACTGCCCTTTTTTACGGCTGAATATATTAAGTCAATATTCTTACTCGGAATACTGGAAGGTTCGTGAACAAAGCATTTTAACTTAAAATCTGGATAAATTGAGTGTTGGCTATAATCATCATAGTTCTTTGGTATAAAGACTGATAAATCCTTGCCATTGATAAAATGAGAAAAATCATCACTCAGCGTAAATAGGTAGGCATACTCGCCAAGCTCTTTTGTATGTTTGAATGTCTCTTTATCAACAAAAGCAGGGGGCAGCCCTCCTATCCTAGATTTGTAACGAGGGGTCAATTCTTCTATTTGAAGCAACATGCTGCTGTTGCGCTCGACGAACAGCGATCCAAAATTCATCATAGGCATTTCAACCTGTCAAGCAGATCTAAATCGGCTGAAATACAAATCTTCTTTCGTGTCGTGATGCCAAAAGTGTTTGTGTCAAAGCCTTTCACATCTCACATGGTCACACACAACACTATGCTTTGACTTGTGACTTGGCTACCGGAATAAAGGAGCCTTTTTCAAGTAGGTGCTACGCATTAGTCAAGCGTGAGAGATAACAATTATTATAAACATTCTATTCTACAGAGAGTACGTTTACATTATCCTGAAGTATGTACTTAAAAGCATCAATTAGATTGTTATAGTCAGGCTCTGCTATGGAAAGCGCAACTACTATTGTATCATATTCGGGATAAATCCTTTTTGCTCTTTCCGAAACCTTAACAACAAGTTTTTCCCTGCTTAAAGTCACTTTCTCACAAGCGTTATAGCTAGAATATTTTTGTTCACACAACTCGAAATAGTAGCTATTCAGACCCAAGCTTTCATCTTGTTCATCAAACTCAAAAGACCTCTGAAATATTACATAGTCTTGAGGGTCTGACTCGTCATCGGCCATACCGATTAATGAATACCCTTCATCGTCATTCCACTCAATTGAAATTGTTTGGCTTGAAAAAGTCTTTGTCATGATCACTATTTCTTTGGGCACTTAGCCTTCCAACGATTCGTTTTCCCGTCCTCTCTCCATTGATAAACTACGTTCCCTCCAGAGCTTGCAGTTTTAGCATTCATTTTACCTCTACACGAAGAGCATGGAGGATATTTTCCTGTTATGACCATTGTTTGTCCTTCTTTCAATGGAATATGTTTAACGGCTCGTGCTTCAGTATGAGTGGCCAAACTAGATTGAGGAAAGCCTAAAGCTTTCTCATCCGGGGTCATATTCCCACTCACCATTCTCTCCTTGTGGATTGTTTTTCCCGTAGCATCATCAACAACCCTTACAATCGCCTCATGCTGTCCCTTTCCAGACCCAAAGGCCATTGTGCCCTCTGGGTCTACCCACGTCAAAGGATCATGAGCGTAGGAATATAATTCAAACCCTCCATGTAATCCAATAGGATCTTGGCTCACATACTGTCCTGCTTCAGGATCATAGTAACGAAAGCGGTTATAGTAGAGGCCTGTCTCTGTATCCTCGTATTGGCCCTGATAACGGAACGGGCAGGCTACTGCTTCACCTTCTTGCCGCCGCGTCCTACCGTAGCTATCTAATTCGGCCGCCCACACTAACTGTCCCTGCCCATCGTGCATCTGCACAGGTGTTCCCAGGTGGTCAGTTAAAATGCTGTGCCGCTCTTGTCCTTGCAACTTCGCCAGGGGGGCGAACATATTGGCCTCAAACAACCACGTTACTAAATCCTCAATGGCAGCCGCGCCGGCCCTAACCGTTAGTTCTGTCCATTCATGCAGTGGTTTATTTCCATCCCACACCCAGCGGGTGACCTTGCCCTTATATGATTTACTCACGCGCCGTCCCAAGGCATCGTACGTGAAGCGTACCACTCCCCCATCGGGCCGTACCACCTCCGTTAGATGCCCTGCGCTATTCCAGGCGTAATGCCACTCCTGGCCTGTTCGTAAGGTCTTCTTACGCAGGTTGCCCGCTTCATCATAGGAATAGTGAGTGCCATGGGCCTCTAGCAACTGCCCGGCAGGGCCGTAGCGCCGGTCCTGTCGGGCAGTTGTGCGAAATAGGTTGCCCACCGCGTCCGGCTGGCGCAGTTCTCGTGTGCCGTCGGCAAAGGTTGTGGCCGCTAAATTGCCTAACGCATCATGCTCGTAGCGGGTGAGGCCATGCACGCTATCATGCAAGGAACTGAGTCGGTCATCTTCTTGCCAGCTATAACTGCGCACTCGCTCAGCCACACGGCTGTTGTTGGTGCTGATGCGCTGCTCTGTGAGCCGTCCCAACGTATCACGTTTCAAACGAGTTTGCACCCCACCGCTCAAGGTGCGCTGGATTTCCAGGCCCTGCGCATCGCGCGTGAACAGCGCCTGCCACTCACCAGCCTTGATTTGTTCTATCTGGCCCGCAGCGTCGCGGGCGTAACGTACGCTTGCGCCCAAGGAGGAGACAACACCGATACGGTAGCCCAAGGAGTCATATTCACTCGTGATGGTGTGCGTGCCCTGCGTTTCCTGCGTCACTTGGCCCAGCACATCGCGCTCGAACACCGCTGTCGTTATCTCATTTGCTGCTTCCAGCAGCGCTCCATCGGCCCGGTAGCGGTACGTTTCCGTAGTTCCATCGGCGTACACTACTTCCGTGACCCGGCCCTGGCGGTCGTAGCCGTAGCGGGTACGCTGGCCTGTGGCTAGAGTCAACTCTACTACCCGCCCGCCTATGTCGCGCCCATAGCGGCGCGTCAAGCCCTCAAAGCCCGCTTCCGTGATGACGTCGCCTACGCCATCTAACTCGAAGCGGTAGGCTAAGCCATGCTCATTGACGATGGCGCGCAGCTGCTCTTCCGTATCGTGCAAGAACTCCACGGCCGTGCCCGCTTCCACCCGACGGATCAATCGACCCATACCACGGTAAGCATACTGCACATCATGGTGGCGGTCCTGGGCACGTACCACGTTATCGAAAGCATCGTAGGTGAAGCGGCGCACGTTGCCGTCGGGTTCGTGGACCGTCGTGATGCGGCTGAGCAGGTCGTACTCGCGCCACTGCACGTTACCGCGCTCATTGGTGAGCTTGCGGGGACGGCCCCAGCCATCAGGCAGCCAGCGACTGCTCGTGCCGGCGGGCAGACGCAGCTCGCGCAGGTTGTAGGCCTCGTCGTAGACGAATTCTGTGCTACGATGAGCCGCATCCGTGAGGCGCTGGAGCAGGCCGTTGGTGTACTCGTACTGGTCGGTGTTGCTGAGCGGGTTAGTACGGGAGAGCAGGTTGCCGGCTTCGTCGTAGGCCCACTGCCACTGCCCGCCCACGGCGTCGGTGGCCTGCGTGCAGCGGTCCTGCGCGTCATACACAAACTGCAACGTGGCCCCGTCGGGCAGTTCCGTTTGGATGCGGTTGCCGCGCTCGTCGTAGCTATAGCGGGTTTCATTGCCCAACGGGTCAGTTTCACTCAGCAGCTCGTTGTATTCGTTGTACTCGGTGAGCGTGACGCCGCTGCGGGCATCAATGGTTTCCACCACCAGCCCGTTCTCGTTGCCCTGGTAGGTGGTGGCATGGCCCAGCGAGTTGGTAACGACTGTGCGCTTGGCCGCCACATCATACGCCAGCGTGTGGTCGTAGATGCCCTCGTCGCCCCAGGTGTGGATGCAGCGGGCCTCGGGGCCGGTGCCCTCGTACTCAAAGTAAAAGTTCAGGCCGTTCTTGAACGTCTCGCGCACCAGCAGCCCCTGCGTATACTGGTAGGTGGCGGCCTGGCCGAGCGCATCCTGGCAACGCACGAGCTGGCCCTGCCGGTCGTAGGCGTAGGCCACCAGCACCACTTGCTGCTTGGGTTCGGTCGGGTGCGGGGCCGTGATGGCGCGCACCCGTCCCTGCTCGTCGCAGGCTACCTGAAGGGGGCGGCGGGCGCTGTCGGTGATGCCGCGCAGGTGCCCTTGCTCGTCGTAGTGAAACGTGAGGACAAAGCCGTTGGCATTCTCCACCGCAATGAGCGGCGAGACGCCATCGCCGCGGTCCGCGCCGAAGCGGTAGGTGAGGTCGGTGCCGTGGTCGAGCACGGCGTAGCCGCGCACGTCGTGTAGCAGCGTGAGCTTTTCCAGGCGGTTGTAGTCGCGCTGGCCGAGTGCCACTAGGTCGAAGGCGATGCCCCGGCCGTCGGCGGTGCGGAAGGCTACCGCGCCCTGTTCGGCATCTACGCACAGAGCCATGTCGTAGGCGTGGTGCCAGCCGTGGCCGAGCGGGCCCTGGTGAATGGAAGTGGAGTTCCAGAGCCGCTCCCACCGGAGCGGAATGGGCCCCGGCAGCTCGAAATCGACGGTTCCGGTGTACAGGTAGCCGCTGATGACATCGACCGGGTGACCCGTGAACGAGCACAGCCGCTTGTTGGCTAATGCTTTCGCTCGCTCCGAGAGGTTGAGCTTGTTCATGGCCCGCTGGGCGGCCTGGCCGAGCTTCTTGATTATTTTGCCGCCGAGCTTCTTCATGATGTACTCTTCGGCCGCTTCGAGCAGCACCTCCCCGGCAATGGAGAGGCCGGTTTGCAGGCTTGGGTCGCGGGCGACGCGCGTGACACCCTTGACCACGGCCGCGCTGGTGGCCAGCACCGTGCTGGTGGTCATCAGGTAGCCGGCGCCGGTCATCATAGCGGCTCCTAGCGGCGCGCCCACGCCCGTAGCACAGAGGATGGCCCCGCCAATACCTAATGCAATAGCGCCATAAAACGCCCAGGTAGAGGCTTCGTTCGCCATGTCAGCGGCTTCGTCCACCTGGTCGAGCTTCTGGTCCAGGGCCACGGCGGCATTCGCATCGGCGCGGGTGAAGTTGATCGAGATCTGGCCGCCCGCGCCGCACTGGCATTTGCTCGTGTGCAGCAGCGGCCGGCCACCGAGCACGGTCAGGCCCGAGTCCATGACCCGGTCCCACTTAACGGGTGCCGGCATGCAGGGCGTGCGCGTGACCTGGCACACCCCGAAGGGCTTGATGTTGACCAGCGGTATCTTGTCGAACTCCGTAGCGTAGGGTTCTTCGTAGAGCTGCGCCGGCTTGGGCAGCACGGTAAACATGGTCGGCATGACGCCTTTGTCGCAGGTGAGCCACACCCCGCTCATGATGTATTTATCGCCCGTCGCCATACAAGAGTTGTAAGAAAGAAATAAGAATAAGTAAGAAAAGCCCTGCAATAAACTAAAAAGCCGCCAGTTGGCCTAGGTTATTCATACAAGAAACCTAAGCACTATCATCACCCCGGCTAGCTATTGCCAGAACCGACTAGGCCCTTCCTGCGCTCGGCTGCGCCAAGCAGCTCAGGCGGCAAAACGCAGTCCGCAGATTCAGACTGCCAGCTGTTGAGCAGCCCCTACGTTAGTGCGTTCGGCACACGCTCGCAGCAGCCGTTGGTACTTCTTACGGCCCTGCTCCATCGTGGCCGCGTCGGCGGAAAGCTCCACCAGCCATATTTCGTGCGGGGACTTCTTCTGCACGCCCACAATCAGGAAGCGGTCGGCTCGCAGCACATCGGTGTAGAAAGCGGCCTGGCGGTCGTAGTCGTACTGCTCGACGGTGCCGACAAACTGGGCATAGTTGCGGCAGCTGGTGGTTTTGAAGTCCACGAGCACCCGGCGACCGAGGCGGGGCGTGGTCAGCAGCAGATCCGGGCGGATCTTGACGGCCAATCCGCTGGCGGTGTGGGTGGCCGTGTGCGTCAGCTCGGGCGTGCCGCGGTAGACCAGGTCGCGGCAGTAGCGGTGGCGGCGCACGGCGGCAGCCAGCGACTCAAGCAGGCGCAGCTGGGCGGGCGGTAGGCCCTGCGGGGCGTGGTAGCGGGCGGGCTCCAGCACGGCCTCGTGGAAGGCCGTCCCGAAAGTCAGGGCCTGGATGTTGGGGGCCCGGAGCCGTCCGAGTAGTTCTTCCTTGAGGCGGGAGAGGTCGGTGTTGCTCACGTACGGCAGGGCACGATGCTGGGCCTGGGTCAGTTCTGGTAGAGATTGAATGCTATGGAACATGGGTATGGAGGAGCTAGGAGTTAGAAGCTAAGAGGAATGCGTGGTTTCTTAGCAGATGAAGGCCAGGCGCTGGGGTTCGTCCTGGCGGTGAAGCCAGATGTGGGCCCCGCCGCAGCCGACTTCGTAGGCCGGGGGCGGGAACAGCTTGCGCACGGCCGGGGCCAGGTCGCGCAGGTCGGATAGTGGCTCGGCGGCTTCGATCAGCTGCGTTAATTGGGTGAGCCGCTGGGCCTCGACTTCGTCGCGGGCGGGTTGGTGCACGACGAGCTGCGGTACTTCCAGAGGTGCAGACATAACGAGGAAAATTATGGGTTGCGTGGGCGTCCGGTTGGCCCCACCCCTGGCGGAGCGGGGCCGGTGGGCTAGACGGTTTCGGGTTGGGCTTCGGCGGGCGAGGCTTCGGTGAGCTGCGTCGCCTCGGCCTTTGGGTTGTAGTAGCCGTGGCTGATGCGCACGTCGGCCGCGCCGGTGCTGGTTTCCTCGCGCCAGATGGGAAAATCCAGAGCGAACTCACGGCGGGCGGCTACCTCCTGCACGTCGGCTACCTCGTAGCTGAACTCGGCGATGTAGTAGGTGGCCTTCTTGCCTTCCTTCGTGGTTTCCTTCTTGCTGGCCTGCACTTTCACCACCACGTCGGCCAGAGTCAGGTCGTCGTAGAACAGCGGCTCGATAAGGCGGTAGAGGTTTTCAACGCTGTAGCCGTGGAACAGCACGGCACAGATGGCGCCTTTCTCGTCGGCGTAGAACAGCTCGGCCCAGAGCTTGCGGCCCATGTTCAGAATATCGTCTTGAAAGACGCGCCAGGCCAGCGGAATGAAGCTGAGTGCGGGGCCTAGCGGCGTGATACCATTGATGTTGAACTGGCCGGCTTTGGCATCGAAGCGGATTTGGCGCGGGTGGCCGGGCAGGTAACGGAAGCGGCTGGTCTCGGTGACCTCGCCGCTGGTCTCGTCCACGGCGGCCGTCAGATAAGCCCGGCTGGGCGTGATGGTAGTCATTTCTGCGGCCGGAGTGGTAGCAGCTGGGGCGGTGGCGGATTGTTTAGCCATTGCAGGGAAAGGGTTGGATGGTAAAAAGAATGGGGGCCGGTTGTCGGCCCGGCCCCCGGTGGCCGTTAGTAGTCGATGTCGTCGCAGTAGCCCTCCGACGCCCAGGGCGGGCGGCGGCTCGTAGAAGGCCTCGCCGCCTTCCTCGGGTCCCTCGTGGACGGTCTGGAAGTGGCGGGCGTCGCGGATGGCCTCGCGCATGGCGGCGGCCCGTGTGGGCCGCTCGCCGTTGGCGGTGGTTGGGTAGAAGGGCTGGCGCAACTGCCAGACAAAGCCGAAGCGCGGGCAGGGCCGCACCCAGGCGCGGAACGTGGGGGCCTGCATGAGTTAGCGGAACTGCTTATCGTGGCACAGAATGACGCGGCCCACAATGCTGTCCACGCCGCGCGCCTGCGGCTGATACTGGTACCAGAGGTAAGTAGCCAGCAGGTTGAGGTAAGCGGGGTTGCGGAACTTGCCTTCGTCGTCGATGATCAAAATCAACTCGTCGGTGAGGCGCACTATATCCACCGTTTGGCAGTCGAGCAGTTCGTACAGCTCGGCCAGCTTGAAGCTGCGGCCATTGCGGGGGCGGATGGGTTGGGGCTCGGCGCTGTGCGGGTCGAGCAGATGGGGCTGGTAGGTAGTAGCGGTAGCGGGCATAGCGGCTGGAAGGTTAGGGCCCGCGCCTGATCCGGCGCGGGCCAATGAGGGAATTACTTGGCCGTGATGATGAGCCGGCCGGGTTCGACCTCTACCACGGCCGTAGCACCGGGCACGAAGCCGGCCTGGGCCAGCCAGTTGCCGCGCAGCACGAGCAGCGAGGTAGTAGACAGCGTGGGATGCAGCCGGCGGTAATGCAGGGCCACCTTGAGGCGGCGGGGGGTTGTGAGGGCCACAGTGCTATGGTTGTGGGGGCTCGCGCCAAATGCGGCGCGGGCCGGTGGCAGATTATTGCAGCTCCCAGGGATGAGGATGGCAGTCCTCGGCCGGGGTGGGGAGCAGACCGTAGCGGTCGGCAGGCCGCAGACGCGGGGCGTTGAAGCGGGCAGCGGCAGCGTAGGCGGCCTCCTGAGTGGCGTAGCGGCCGGGAGCGGCCTCTTGCTGATAGTGGCCGGGGCCGCCGGGGGTGGTACCGGGCTGGGCCACATCGCGCACCACGGCCCATCCGTGGCCGGTGGCGTACAGGCAGGCGGCATACCACCGGCCGGTCGGCGGCGTATCACCACGTGCCATAGGTGCGGCGCAAGCGTTGCAGCTGCTCCCCGGCCGGGCTGGCGTGAAACGAGCCGGCAGCGGCCTGATAGGCGGCGCGGGCCTGCCGGTGGCGCAGGATAAGCGCGCGCAACCGGGAAAAACGAGCCGGTCGGCGCGGGTACTCGTCACGTAAAGCGTACAGCGCCTCGCGGGCATCAAACAGGGCCGTCTGTGTGCGGGCCAGCTGCTGGCGCACGGCCAGCGCCGGGGCCGCCCCCACCGGGGGAGCGGCCGGCAATAGGGCCACACTACGCATGGCGAAGACGGGCGCAGCGGTGGCGGAGGCAGCGGTAGGCGAAGCCGGGCAAGCCGGCGCGATGGGTGGCCCCGGCCAACTGGCGGGCGGCCTCGTGCAGCGCGCGGGTGGTGCGCGGCAGCGAGACGGGCACCCCACCCTGGTGGGCGGCGGCTACGGCCTCCGCAATAGCCAACAAAGGACAATCCCGCTGGGCCATATAGCACCCCTGCCCGACGTGATACGAAACGATATACTGCGTTTTGCTGTGGCCGCAGGGGGCCAGATAGCAGCTGATAGTGGCGAAATGAGCGGCGGCAGGGCCTGACCAGGCGGCAGCGGCGAGCTGCGAGAATTGTAAAGCAGTAAGCATGGCTGTAGATGTTAGCCGTATGATGCGCTGCCGACCGGGGGCCCGCCTGCCGGCAGCGCATACGCCGGAGGCCTCTCCCCCGACTTTCTATTACAATTATACGGAAAACTGTAACTAAAAGCAAAGAAAACAGTAAATAATAATTTACAGAATAAAGAAAATTTTTGCTATATTACGATATGAATAATGTACAAAATAAGCTGCATGTTGAAAATGGACCTGTGGTGGCCGTGGTGGGCAGCCGGAGCGTGAAGGGTGGCTCCACGGCCAAGCGCCTGACGCGCTACCTGGCGCACCTGCGACCGGCACTGGTGATAAGCGGGGGTGCGGCGGGAGCTGACCAACTAGCGGCCAGCTGGGCGCGGGCCAATGGGGTGCCGCTGCTGGAACTGCGGCCCGACTACGCTGCCCACGGTGCCGGCGCGCCCCATGTGCGCAATGCGGAAATAGTGCGCCGGGCCGACCTGGTACTGCTGCTGTGGGACGGGAAAAGCCGGGGTACACTGAGCGCCGCCCGCGCCGCCGCCCGGCTGGGCCGACGCTGCGAGTGGCTGCTACACGCCCCACCCGGCGAGCCAGCCGGCCGGCTGGAGTTGTGAAACCTGCTCCGCCGCCCCGGACGTGGGCAGCTGAGGCACCAACTGAGGCCACCACGACCCTAGCTGCCTGCCACCCTGCCTAAACCCGCCCAGCTGCTTAACCTGGTAGGGTCGAGTCTAAAAATGCGCGGCACCAGCTGCCGGAATGGCGCGACCTACCGAACAGCTGAAAGCCTCGGCCAGGGGGTTTGGGGGGCGGCCTGAGCACCCCCAATGGACTGGCCCGAAGGGCACCTTATGAGGGTGCAGCGGCCGACCAAAGGAAGGCTGCGGAACCCGAGGCAGATGACCAGGCGTCAGCCAGGGCATGGACGCCGGGGCTTGGGTGCCCCCAATGAAACCGGCCGCGGAGCGGCACCTTGCTGTCGGAGCTACCGATAAGTGCGTGGGCAGCGGCCAGGCAGCCCGCTTGGGAGGTGGCGACCGAAGGAGCCGCTGACCTTGCGAATTGGCGGCCTGGGCCGGTGCGGTGGGCAGGCGTCAGGGAGACGTACGGGAGCTGGGCAGAGGCTGGCCGACCAACGGGAGGCGGGCCGCGGCGTAGGTTTTCGGTAGCGGGAGCCTGGCTGCCGTGCGGTGAGCTAGTGGGGAGGTTAGGCAGCGGGCCGGAGCGTGAGGCGGTCGGCAGTGGTGGCAGAGTCGGGAGGTGGGCAGACGGAGGCCGGCTGACCGGAGCAACTGGAGCCCTGCAAGCATAGCGGATGAGGAGCGCAGAGCAGCGGAGCGACGAATGAGCGGAGCGCAGCGTGGGCGGAGGTCGCGTAGGGAAACGGGCCGGGCGGGGCATCGGTAGCGGAGGCTGGGCACCAGCGCAGTGGGTTTTGCGGGAAGGTAGCGGTGCCGGGCCGGAGCGTGGAACGAGCGGTGAGCGGGACGACGGGCGGCGCTTTTTGGGGGCGCGGCCTGGTGGCCTGCGTGGGGACGGTAGCCGACTGCCGGGGCCTGTTTTTCAAGGCTTGGGCAGGCGGCGTTGGGTGGTTAGTATCAGCAGAGAAGAATAGTAGCGAAAGAAATGCGCAAGGGATGGGAGCCAAGCCGACGCAGGAGGCTGCCCGCAGGGCCGTAGCGAAGCGAAGTGGCGGACAGCCCGACCCGCAGGAATGCGCAAAAAAATGCAATTACTCTAGCTGATTATCGGCTCTACAATGGGAAGTTTCAGAGTTAATCTTTGTTACATAATTATGTAATATTTTGCATCTTTGTATTCACTAACTTACATCAAACTAAAATATGTTGCGTTCTACTTTTATCTCTCCGAGAATGCCGCTGGCGTTGACGCCTAAGCAGGCGGCGGTGCAAGCAGCGCGGTTGGCTCAGGCGGTTCCGGCGCTGGCGTCAGCTTATGATGAGGCGTTACGGCGGTGGTTACTGGACCCGACATTGCGGCTTGCTGGGCGGCCGATAGTGACGGAATGCTTCCGCTCGGTGGAGCGGCAGAATGAGCTGTACGCGCAGGGGCGCAGTAAGCCCGGGCCTATTGTAACCTATAAACGCGGTGGGCAGTCGAACCACAACTTACGGCCTACTCCAGCGCTGGACGTAGCGTTTCTGCTAGCCGATGGGTCGGTGTCGTGGTCGGGACTGCTGCTTTCGAAGTTCGCCCGGCTGATGAAGGCGGCCGATGCGCGGGTGGTGTGGGGCGGTGACTGGAAACGATTCAAAGACCGGCCACACTTCGAGGTGTTAACGCAGCGGAAAGGAGGTGACGTCCGTGGGTAGCGTGCTTGAGAACTGGGGTGTCATCTCGTCGGTGGTGGGCGGCGCGGTGGCGGTGCTGCTGTACTTCGTGAAGAGTTGGCGAGATGTGGAGACGCTCAAGGTATCGGGGCAGAAGCAGGAGCAGCAGTCGGCGGCGCTGGCGCTGCGCGTGGAGGAGTGCTACGTGGCAGCGGTGGCGCGAGAAAATAAGCTACGCGAGGAAATCAAGACTTATGTGGAACAGGTGCGGCTGGAAGCCTTGCAGCAGCGCACGGAGCTACGCAAGGAAATGGTGGAGTTGGTCATCAAGATGACGGAGAAGCTGGCCCACATCGACAAGACGATGGCGCTGGTAGAGGAACGGACGAAAACGCTCACCGAAGCCAGTAAAGACCAACAAGAGCGCAACGAATGGGCGGACCGGATTCTGGCGCGGCTGGACACGGCGGGGCCTGACAACGGAAGATAAGCCATCGGACGGTGGCGGTTTTACTTTCTCACCTTTACCCCTTTTTCTATGATGGACCAACAACTGACAGTACTGGACCGGGCGACTGCGCCTACACCCAGGTTCTTCCGCAAGATGCGGGTTATCGGCGCGGCCGTGGCGGCAGTAGGCGGAGTGCTGGCCAGGTCTCCAATAGCCTTACCGGCCGCGCTCGTGACGCTGGGCGGCTATCTGGTGCTGGCGGGCAGTGTCGCCGCGGCCGTATCGACGCTGGCCGTGGACCCGGAGGCAGTTCCGGGTCCGACAGACGGCAACGGAGGCGTTTAACCTGCTGGCGCACGAGATGCCGCTTCGCTCTACTCTTTTCTCATACTCACCAACCATTTAACCATCATGGCAACCAACCCTCCTACCGGCGACAACGCCCGCAAAGGAGCCGTGCGCAAACGGTCTCAAACTTACAATCCGGTGACAAAGCAGTTCGTGAAGCGAGATGCCGAGACTGGACAGTTCTTGGACGTGAAGGAAAATGGCAAACCCTTCAAGGGGGTGCGTAAAGAGAAGAAAAAGCAGCCCCCACAAGTAGACTAACCAGAACGAACAACGGCCGCTTATATAGCGGCCGTTGTTATCTTCGGGCTGTGGTTCCGTGAAGTGTGTGCGGACCGCAAAGGGCAGACAACCTGGTTATCGACTATGCCACACCTGTTGTAATTGGAAGCCCGGTCGCAAGGCTGGGCTTTCTTTTGCTATTGTGACGAATAGTATTCAATTGGAACCCTAACGAAGGTTATATGCCAAAATAAAACTGTGTACGTCCTGAGTGATTTTGCGTGCGGCCGGGCTCATCGGATCCTAGGTAATATGCTTGACAGCTTCTTCCGCGAACTTGCGTTTTACACTACTTCCAATAGTCCCGCTTCCATTAGCTTTAGATCAAATTTTTAACTAAGGAATAATTACTAATCCGAATAATTCGGCCCGCAGATACTTACTTAGTTTATAAGTTACACCGTTTGCGGGAGTCGTTTGTACCAATCCTTTTTTCCGGGCTCTCTAGATTCTTTGAAACCAACAGACCTGAACATCTTTCGCAGTTGGCCTATAGACAGTTTATGCTTGCCGGTGAAGTCTTTCTTATTCACAATCAACTGCATTGCACAGCCTGCTTCATCTGCCAAGTAGCAAAGGCTTTCGAGCCCCAATGTGTTTTCTTCTTCCTCGGCTGATGTAATACGATTTAGGATAACGCAATCATCGGCGAAAGCGGGTGTAGACTTGACCAAATCAACGTACACTCCGGGAGCCACGTTACTAGTGGTTCGATTGTTAATGGTAGTGAGCGTCTCTATCGTTGCTTGCAGTCGCTGAGCCGGAGTCATACGATGGTTATATTATGCCGAAGTATTATGCAACGCTGCTAGGCACAAGAAGGCATTAACGTTACTCAACAGGTAGCCCCTAGCATTGTTCATTGCAGCATCCTTATCCCGTTGCGGTGTTCAGTCAAGAACTTTCACGTCTTCTATACTCGCCTCGTTGCCATGTTTGGTAGACTGCGTAAAGCTTGCCTACATCGATAGGGTCTATTTGATGCTCACGTCCCGCGTTACGCATTTCTTTAGCCGCCTCCTGCGCCCAGTAACCCGGATCTGCTTCTATCAATAGGTGCTCGTGCTTTTTAATAAATGCATCAAAAACATCTTGTTCAGCCTCATCCTTAAAAAGGAGGAAGGGCACTTTCATACCTCGTGATTCGAGCCCGCCACGACCTTCCATTAGAAACTTCAGGAAGGCTCCCGTAGTGTCTTGGTTATAATGATAATACCATACCGTTCGGTCTTGCAGCTCTACATACCCGGTCTCAGGAAACGGTAGCATGAGGCGCATTTCGTCCAAGTAGACGTAGTCTATTTCAAAGAGAGTGGTCGCATTATGATTGAATGAAGCAGTACCCCAAAATGACTTCTTATTGGTAAAGAAGAAGCTGAACGGCTCCCAGAATTCCTCTACCTCAGACAAGGTAACGCGGTAATCTGATAGGTGCGCGTGGTACGCGTATTTTTTGATGTTAAAATCAATGATCCAGTCTTGGGGCTGATAAAGCAGCTGTTTCATCTGCTCACTCGGGATAAGATCCATGCCTAAGCGCTGCCGCCACATTTTTTCAATATGATGTGGGTCCGCAGCTTTCGTCATCGGCGTATTCGTGTCGCCCACCCGTGTGTAGATGTATTGCGCACGGACAACTTTACCCTTATCACCTAAATAATCCTCGGTAAGCCAATACGGCTTGTGCGGGGCATCAACCACGACCAGCACATCGACCTCTTTGCCGTCTAGTAGTAAGGTCACCAGATTAATCTCTGGTCGAGAGCCGCTAGCAAACTTCTGATTTCGCAAAAAGTCGATGTATTGCGCCTGGGTTTTGCGGCCTTCTTGACCTTGAGAAAGGCCTACAACGTTAGCGCCCTTGCTTGGGTCATCGACGCCCAGAATCAGGTAGCGGTTTCCTTTGTACAGGGAGTTGGCGAGACACAACAGGTCGTGCAGTAAGGTGGCATTGTTGTTATGGGGCTCGGCTTTGAAGTCCCAGTAGTCTCCCTCGCGTTTGGAAGATATCAAATTGCGAATGATAGGTTCGAGGCTGGGTAGACTCATAAAGTTAATTTTTGAGATTGGCCTTCAACGTCATCTGGTGTCAGACATTACAGTAAATTCCGTCGTAAGTTCCGCTATTTCGGTTCGCTGGTCGGCTGGCTACTTCTCGCAACAGTTGTGCAGTCAACGTTTCCATTGAACAGCATGCACTCCCCGGCCGATTTAGCACTTTAGCTTTACCAAGCATAAACAGCTTAGTTAGGCACCACGCCTTATAATTTAATTGTGATAGTAGGAATTGATGAGTCTGGCGATTTTGCCCCTGGCAGCGAATTACTCAGCTTCTTCATCGCGGTGAAGCTCGTGCAATACCAACACGGAATTCAAACCAAGGAGCGGCAGTTCAGGGAGTGGCTGGCCACAATACCCACAGAAAAGCTCGCTATAACCGGTGAAATAAAGGGCAGCAACTTAACTGAAGATGAACTGATGTCCTTCGCCCAAGCCGTTATCTGCGCTGAACCGCCGGTCCGCATCACATACGTGCAGTTTCGACCTTCCGAAAACTCGGAAGACTTGATGAAAACTTTCAAAGCCCGGGAAGTAGCCTCGCTGGAGCGAGCCGCTGACAAAGCGCGGGGAGCTGGCAAAGACCAAATGACAAAACAGTATACTGCCATGGTCATCTGGTACAAGAATGCCAGAAAGATGCACTACCAGCATTACATGAAACTGTTGCTGCTCCGGGAACTCATTACCACCTGCTTTGAACAAGTCGTCGGTGTTTCCATTGCGCTGGAGCTGGCGGGCCAGGACCCCTTCCACGAAAACCTGTTGAATATTGAGTTCAAAATAGACCAAGACTTTGTTCGCGGCCGCGAGCCGGAAATATTTTGGAAAGAGCTACTGCGAACCAGCTTCATCAACACGGCGAAAGGATTTCCCGTGATGGAGGGATGGAAGCAGACTGGACACCCCTTCCTAGACAAATACCAGCAGAAAGACGGCGAGGGACTAGACTTCGCCGATGTATTCAAAAACCATTGTGCCTTTTACGAGTCCCATAATTCGTTCGAAGTGCAAATTGCCGACATCACCGCTATTATCATTAACCGGTACCGCAACCGGGGTGCCGCTGAAAAAGCCTATCGGGAGCTTTGGCGCATCTTCCCTAGGTCTGACAAGCCCATTCAGGTAGTTCTAAACCCGGAGGCTCATTAGATAGCTGGGCAAATACTGGTGGAAGAATTCTGGTCGACCGACGCCTTTCGTCACAGGTAAGGTACTGTTTCTACACTGAGACGCTAAAATGCAAAACGCCCACCCATTATGGGTGGGCGTTTGTGTCGACAGCCCTTCTGCTACCGCAAGATGCCCCAGGCTTGGGCACACAGCACGCGGGCTCGCGTTTTCGTCACCAACGAATCATGGTAGGTGGAAAACCTGAACACGAACGTCTGGTAGTTGGCATCGTGTCCGACTTCAGCCCGCCACCCAAGCCAGGGAAATAACTTCCGTAGCCACGGCCGGCTACCTGCTGATAAGGAGTGAAAGGTTTCGGTGCCATCGGGGTACCGAACGGCCAGACCGTCGCGGCCATTGGCGATTCCCTGTGTGCCGTACACGGCGGCCACCCGAGCAAAAGCTGGGATTTTGCCCAGCAGGTTTGATAGATGCACGATTGACGTGTCCATATTGATTAGCCAGGATTAAAAAGGCCCTGGTAACTATAAATACGTCTTCAGCAGGTAGTTTTTTCTTTTGCCTCCCAACTATAGCTCAACTTGTGCACGTTTTACGCTATAATTTCAAACTTTCTGATGTTGAGCGGATAAAAACAAGTCGCTAAATACACTTCAGCAGCCTTCCGCACCCCTGCTTACCCTTGCGAACCAGCTCGGATGCCTTACCGGCGTGGCATTACCGCGGGTGGCCATGCAGCCTGTTCTGGCAACGTTTCCTCGAACTCACTAGGACACCGCCTCGGCAGGAGTTGCTTGGCCCATGATGATGTTAATCCAATGGTAGATGGAACGGAAACCTACGTTCACAAAGACCTTATTGGAGGCGGGGTTGGTAATATCCGAGAGCAGACCGCACGCCTCTCCGCGGTGCCGCAGCAATCCTTGCGTTACGGTTCTGAGCAGCAACGACGCATACCCTTTGTTCCGGTGCTCGGGCAGTGTGTATAAGCTGCCCAATAGGGGCTTCGTGTACCCGTCCGTTTCTATTACCTGCACCATACTACAGACTTCTCCCTCTCTTTTGACTACAAACAGGCCATTGTTCTCTATCCCGTGCAGGACTTGACCAAACGCTTTGTCCGCGTCCCGGTGGGGCTTAGTGGGATATTCGGCGATGTCATACGCTAACGTCATCTCCGTAAGCGCGTGCACATCCTCTAGGTTGCCGTTCTCAACATGAGCGTTGGGTACCTGGCTTTGGCCCAGCACTTCATCGCATTGGTAAACCAGCCGCTCCTTGAGTACCCACCATTGGCACTCGTGCTTTTGCAGCAGTTCCAGAATCAAATCGCGCTGCCCTAGGAACTGAAAGTTGTCCTTGCATTTGCCAACGTCCACTTGGGTGGCCGGCAGGTCCAGCATGGGCGCTGTCCAGCCAAAGCTAAACAGGTAATAGCTGCCGGTAGCATGTAAAGCAATGATTTGGTGACCCTCTTCATTCACAATATTATAGGCGTTGAAGACACCTGCTTGTTTGCTTCGCAGCAGGGGAAGCAGTTTAAAGACGTGGAAGTAAACATAAAAGTGTGCCTCCATATGCGCCCGGTTGTGCTCCAAGAAGTCTTGAAAACGCGCGAATGTTAAAAGCTTAGCCATGCAAAAGGTGTACGATTTGGGATGGCAGGTTTTGGTGTTGCCAGCCTGATAGTTAATTCGGTATCTTTAATAGGAACCACATGCACCGGGTGCCGAAGGCGGTGCATTCCATCAATATCTCTGTGGCATAGGCATACTGCCCTATAACTTCTACGTGAGCGTGTAGGGTCTCCTGCTGGCAGTTAGCACAAGTAGCAACTCGTGCCGAACCTGACAGCGTACGTCCTGTCCTCGGTCGATAAGCTCTGCGCTCATTGTTGCAAATCCTGATTTAGATCCGCTTGGCTTTCCTCCAAGATGTGCCGCGTCACTTGGCTGCTCACCCAACTACTTCGAAACTCAGATCCAAACTACGTCCCAGAAGTGTCCAGCTTAGCTATACCGCCTCAGAGCTTTTGATTTACTGACAGAACCGCGGCGAACTCACGGGGCATCCGATCATAAACTAATAACGCTGGCTGCGCATGAGGCATTAAGTCAAGACCACACGCAATAGCTACCGCAGTCGGGGCAGCTAGAAACAAATGCACCTGGTCCGCTGACTTGTGTTTGCTTTCTAAGTGGGCCATAAGCTGACGGTAAGTCTGACGGAACTGGTCAAGAGATTCTACGTTCAGAATCGCATCGGCATGTGGGTCAACGCCAGTTGGCTTCAGTAAGAATATGTTATACGTATCATCAATATTATGTGGGAGTTCCCATCGGTGAATGCACCCTGTAACATTGATAATCAAGGCAACTTTCCCCACTTGTGGCGAGCGTTGGATAAGCTCCCACTCAAACGGCTGTACGGGTGCATCCCGCAGCCAGTGCCAGTGCTTGGCATCAACTCGCCGTCGTTGAAATAAAGTAGCGCCAACCTTGTTCCCCAACTTAAACCCCAGGTAGACCAAGGCTGGAATACGGGCAAAGCCAAATACAGATAGATGGGCTATTTCGCCCCGTTCTACTCCTTGGCGGATGAGTTGAATTTCCCGGTCAATCAAAAGCTGGGCCGTTTGGTAATAGGTCGGGTTTTCTTCCGGCTCACCCAGCATTGTGATGTCAATTTCCACTCCCTGCCGGTGGTAGTCGAGGGCAAAATTGGCAAACCGAGCAGGGTAGTGATGCAGCGTCGCGCTGTTGCATTCCGGACGCGTAATCTGGACCATATTACCCCTGATGCGACCCACCAGTCGGACGATGCAGGTATGGTGATTCTGCGGAATCCCCGTCACATGCTTAATATGGGCTTCCCGCTCACGCTTTAGCTCGCGTAACAGCTCCACCGTGAAATTGCCCTCATCAATGGCTTTGTCAATAGTTTGGTGGTCCCTGGCGCAAAGCAACATGAGGTTCTCGACCTCATCCCGTAGTTCTTTAGCCAGCGGGAAGTCACCACGAGGAGAAGTAGCATTAAGGCTCTGGCCCACAATATGAGCCATTTCGCCCCGATTGAACTCGTAGTAGCCTAACTCGTCACTTTCTAATAGGTAATCCTGACAGAGCTGGCAGCGCCCACCCGCCCGCACGTACAGCAGCTGCTTGACTTTTGGGCTCAGGGCTTTGCGTTGCGCCTCCTTGGAAGCGCCGGCTTGTTTTGGCTGTTTAGAGGGGCTGGCATTCATCGGAGGCTTCTCAGAAAGGGTGCGCTGTAAGTGGAAATGCTACGCGGAGCAGGATGGTCAGTACCACCACCCTGCCATTCACCGGTAGCCAGCCAGTCTTCGAAATAGTAGAGCCACAACTCTGCCCACGGCAAAATGCTGTGTGAAATACGCATTTGTCCGGTCCACTCGTAGAACTTGGGGGTGAACAGGCACAGCTCACCCTTCTTTTGAGCGTACATGTGGGGAATTTTTCGGCCACCTGCCAACTCATCCAGGCAGGGCGACAACACCTGGGTAATGGGTAGATGCTGCGGCGATTGATAAGAAACTTGGGTCAAGTAGGTTCGACTGAATACGGAAGGTACCAGTGGCCCAGTCCACGTCAGGCCGTGCTGTGTGAGGCGCGTTTCACCCTCCGGCCAATTAGCGCGGAGGGTGGCCAACTGATGTGGCAGGGAGAGCGACTTTGTGCGCAGATGCCCCATTACTTGCCGAAAAAGTTATTCTGTGGTACTGGCAGCGCTGCTGCCGCGCTAGCGATACCCGTCCGAGCTGCTGCTGGGATATTCAGCGTTTGCTGCTGACGGGCTTGATTGATGCTCTGCGTTTGTAAGCCAAACACCCGGTCGGTTTCGACACCGCCCAGCGAATTGCGAAGTGATTTTTGGATTTCATCACGGCCCCGTAGCGACTCTAAATTGCGCAGGTCGTGCTTCGCGGCCTGGTGCCACGCCGTAAATACCTCGTAATATTTGGGGTCGCTCCATTTATCCGCGAAGTTTTCGCCATCGGTGGTAGGATTCAACACGGTGTAAATCCGCTTGTTCGCCCAGTCATGCTCAATGCCAATAAAACGCGGCATCAGGTCAATAACGGCATTCATCACGTCGAACTCCGAATCATATTCTCCCAAACTAACTGCCAGTTGGTAGGCGTGGGCAGCCAACGTGGTGATGATGATGGAAATTGGTGCGTAGTCCGCGTGAGTAGGATACTGCTCGCGGTAAGTGTCACGGTGCCGCTTCATGAACTGCACGGCCCGCCGTAAAATGCCACGGGGTACTTGCTGCTCGGGTAGCTTCTCAGTACTACCCAAGGCTACGTGCCGGCCTTCTATGGCCTTCTCCAGCATTTTCAGGCGGGGCTTCAGGGCTGCGATGGGTGTAAACCATTCCACGTAGCCTTTAGGGTGCGATGCCTTCCAAGTGACGAGCTTACGGTCTGGTACATAAAGGCCGCCACGGTAACAATAAGGGTTGCGAACGGCGGGGGTAATATCCAGATGAAATTTATTGGCGTAGCGAATCCGAACGCACCGATTTTTCAGCTCAACCATGGAGCTGTACACACCGTGGCCAGCTAGTCGTTTATGAATGTAATCATAAACTTGCCGCTGGGTGTGCTGCAAGTGATGCGCTTTTTGGAGGTAGCAGATAAAATCCAAGTCGTACTCGTCCCCATGCAGAGGCCGTACTGTGGTACCCAGCGCAAAGGACCCTTGGGCAAAGACGTGCGGGTCGTACTGACTAAGGGTTGGGCAACCGCGTAGTACCTCGCTGACAGTAACGTACTTCTCTTCCGCTTCTTTGTAGCGATCGGAGGGGATTTCCAGCTCTTGACCGAGGCGGTCGAGCAGGGTGTAAAGCTCTTGTTTGCGCGCAAACTGCTGTGCAGGCGTGTCCGCCGGGGGGGCGTAGTTTGGGTAAGCCATAATGAGGTGTGATTAGGACGTGATGAGCCGAAGCACAGGCCAGCGGCGGATGCGCCAGCCTATGCCAGACGAATACCAAAAAGGCGTTGTCTAGCTGCTGATTTAGCAGCTGAACAACGCCTTTTTGTATCACCCTTTGCTGGATTCAGGATCGTTCCCGTAGCTGTTGCGGGCACGGATTTGCCCATTGGTGCCGTGGATGAGCATTTCGCTGCCACGGCCGATGGCCATTTGCCGAGCCAGCGCGATGGCTTCCGATTGGGTAGGAACGATGGTAGCAGCGCGATTTGCGCCAGCCGTCTTGACGGCCCAGCCAGTGGAGCGGGGCACGACGTGCAGATTCTTCGCCATGGTTATTGGGGCTTAGAATGATTACCCACGGAGCTAATTCAGTGGTGGGCATTGCACTGGGCCAAGCACAAAGGGCATACGCGTCCCAGATAGTGAACTTTCACTACCTTTGCACCTTTGTAAATCTCACGGTAGTATTGCGCGGCCGGGGGACCACTCCCGGCACCAGTAAGTCAGGCGCCAACCAATTTTACTGCAACTCTACCCTGCCGGCTGTCACTGACCTGTGGCAGCCGGTTTGCGTTTTAAGAAGGTTTATAGTCAGGTAATTAAGATTTGAAAGTGTAATGAAAGTGACAGCAGCAGGCTGGTCAGAGCCGGTGGGAAACAAACATCCCGCCCGAGCCCAAACCCAGCATCAGCATTAGCTGACTAAAGTCACTATCATTGAGATGGAGCATATCTCTGACTTGAGTAGGCGACATCTCTACCTCACCCAAATGGTACTGCATCATCAGGCTAAGCAACTGAGGCTTTTCCACGAAGCCGTGCTTGGCCAAATCAACTGGCTCTTTCTTGCGGTAGGGAGACAAGCCAATCAGCAAGCTCTTGTACCGGTCTTCGTTTAGGAGGCCAAGCTGCTTACCCCGCTGAACCACTGCTGCCATTGAGCAGCCCCATCGGGCTTTCAAGGCCATCAATCCTTCCAAGCGAAGATTGATTAGCTGGTCGTGGATTTCGTGGCCCGGCATTAAAAACTCAGCGGCAAAGCGGTGAGCTTCCTTCTCCCGTTCCGCATCGGGCAGGCAATCGGAATGCATCACCAAATGACCAAGCTCGTGGGCAATATTGAATCGCAAACGGTCAAGGCTTACTTCCCGGTTGACATAGATGACGGGCATGCCGGAGGTGGTGTGGAAGCTGTAGCCGTCCACGTTCTCATTGAACAACCACGTTTTAGCTACCACGATTTTGTGGTTTTCCAGCAAGGTTGTCAAACTGCGAATGGGTCCATTTGGTACCCGCCACTTGGCCCGTAGTTGCCGGGCTAAATCTTCGGGTGAAGCATCAGTTGACATGTCATCCAAGAAGTCGGGGCTGGCGATTCCGTCCTCCACTTCTATGGCATCCTGCAACTTGTTTACCCAGCCTCCCAACAGACGGAAGTGCGATTCAAGTTGTGTCCGCGATACGGCTTTCAAAGCGGCCTTTTTACGGTAGTGTCCCTGCACGGGCGGCAAGTACACATCGATTTCCTGTTGATAGAAAAAGCTTGTTGGGTAATCCAGCGCTGTTGAGAGCAGAGCAATATCTTCTTCGTTAGGTTCGCGCAAATTGTGCTCCCATTGAGAAACGGCGGCTTGTGTCCGATTGAGCAGCGTCGCCAATTCCTTCTGGGTAATTCCGCGTGATGACCGGGCTAATTCCAGCATCTGGTAATTGAACCGAGCCTCCATAGTTCTTTATCCTTTCGCTTGTTGTGCTTGAGTGGGTTTACGCTTTTGTGGGGTAGCCGGTGCCGTTTTGTCTTTCTTTTTAAAACGGATAGTCAAGCCAGGTACCATCTCCTCGATGTTCTCTTGTTTCGCAGTGATAGATAGGTTAGACTGCTGAGCCGAATTTTGATGAAGAATATCAAAGTCCTCTACTAATCTACCCCGAACAAAAAACAACGCATGAAAGCCAATCAGTTGAGAGTTCATCCGGTCAGAAAAGTGCTGAAGAATCACACTTGGCAATTCTTCTAAGTCACCGTACAGCTCGCCTTGAACAATCGCTCTCTGCCGCTTTGAAGTGGCCTTGAAAGCAGCATTGGCGCTGCCTTTGTAAAAATGAAACTGACACACACCTTTCTTAATGAGCGTGAACGTCATGCGGCTTTTCTTAACTTCCCACGAGTCCTCGCCCGCGAATACTTCTTCTAGCTTCCCCCAGATGCGAGGAAACAAGCACGAAGAGTATATTGCGCGGAAGTGAGGAATGAACGGATCGACACCTTCAATATCCATGGTCATTTGCATGGCATTCTCCACCGCCTTAATGATGACCTGTAGTTCGGTTGCAGGAATCTGACTCTTGAAGTCCGTAAGGTTGATGGCAGGTCGGAAGGTCTTGTTCATTGGGCTAGCTTTTCATGATACTCAAAAGTATCACGAAAAATATAACAGGCAAAATAACAACACTGATAAATCAACAAATTGCTGATTATTAAGCAAATAGTTTATTTGTTGCATTAAATTTTAGCTATTTCTAGTAGCATTTAGGCTCGCTTCGTCATAGGGTATTATCTAAGCAGAAGTCACCGATAAGCTCAAACTTGGGCTTACTAAGGTCCTTCTGCCAATGGGGACGGATTTGCACATTGACAATTTGCCCGCGCCTATAACTGGCTCGGAGATGCTAGCAGATGCTAGCAGATGCTTGCAGTAGCGCTTGACGCTGGAGAGGTTGATTCTGGTCAGGTCCTCTGTTTCTGTGACGGGCAGGCCTTTCTCTAACGCTTTTTTTATTCTGGCCAAATTCTCGATATCGAGCCCTTTGAGCTGACCGATGTGCTTGCCTTAGGCGGCGACCAAATCTGGTCGGCTTTGGTCTTCTTTAGGATGCTCTCGCAAGCCGCTACTCGGTGAGACTTTATTATTGACTTAGATCAATTGTGTAGGGTACCAAGTTCGTTCCTTTACCTTTGCTAATAGGGTTGGAATGGATCTGACTATAATATTTTCTCTTTTTCACTCGCATGTACCAAGAACTATTTGAAGAGCTGAACGCTAGTCGAGCAAGATGGAATAACGAAGAGGAAGTCCGGTTTGGGTGGACATCTGCATTACAAAGGGTGTTAGGAATCGTGTTCAATCTTGAACGATACAAAGAAGATTCTAGCTATAACAACGTTATTATCGAATTTAAAGACCGAGGGCTTTTTCGTGGTTCGGATACTAGTTCTAAGTTTTTAGAAGCCAAGAACGACCGACTCAGGAAATATATCACTCGTGCTGCCGTAAGAGAAGGTCGTCCCGAAGAGGAATTCATCGGCATAGGAATAGACGGAGATCATATATTCTTCGCTCAGATGATATCTGGGGAAATGGAACACGGCCATCTATTGCCGTTGTCGGAAGTGAGCGTTGGCATGGTGGTGGACGCATTGCTTAGCAGCTACCGACGCTCAGTAACGGCTAGTAACTTAGTAGAGGATTTTGGGCTCGGTTCGGCAGTAGGCAGGCAATTGATGTATATGCTCGCCACAAAGGTGACGTACCACATTACAGCAGCAGGCAACAATAAGATTAAAATGCTCTTCCGCGAGTGGCAGGCACTTTATGGGCAGATTGCTAATCTAGATGCTGCTACAGTCGGTCGGATTCAGCGGGCAGTAGGTTTCACAATTTCGCGATTAGGTCACTATAATATTCCCGCCACACTTTTCGTACTTCATACATATAATTCTTTATTAATTAAGGTTTTAGCAGCAGAAATTGTCGCAAATCACAAACTGACAGCATATACTTTTTTCAGCCAAGCAGCTCTTTCGTATTCTGATGATGAGCTGATGAATTGCCTCAATACCGAGATTGAAGAAGGTCAGTTGTTTAGTCGGGCTGGCATCAAAGGTTTCGTAGAGGAAGCTATTTTCTCGTGGTATCTGGATGCCGCCAAAATAGATACGCAATTCAAAGAAGAGTTTTTAGCGGCCGTAAGACTACTGCTAGGGAAGCTAGCGCTCTACCGCACCGACGACTTGACCGCTGCTAAAAGCAAGGACGTGTTGAAGCAACTTTACCAAGCGCTGGTACCAGAAGCATTGCGTAAGTCCCTCGGAGAATACTACACACCGGACTGGCTAGTCAATGTAGCCCTGGATAAAGTGGCACCTGATGACTGGCATAACATTCGAGTACTGGATCCAACCTGTGGCTCGGCGACTTTTCTGCTTGAAGTAATAAGGCGCAAACGCGACGCTGGCGTCCAGAGGGGAGCAAACGCGGTGCAGCTATTAGACGATATCGCTCACAATGTGTGGGGCTTCGACCTGAATCCATTGGCGGTGCAAACCGCCCGGGTTAACTTTTTAATTGCCATTGCTGATCTGTTGAAGGAGGAGCATGGACACGAAATCGAGTTACCTATTCTACTAGCGGATGCGGTGTACTCACCGGCACGCAACCCCGCAAACGACGAAACCACGGTGCGCTATCGAATTGGGTCAGATATTGCGGATCTAGAAATTGTTTTGCCTGCTGAACTGGCATTTGACCGTGAACGGCTCGATAATGTGTTTACCACCATGGGTGAATGTGTGGATAAGGGGTGGTCATACAAAAGAGTAGCAGAAGCGTTGGTGAGCCGCCATGTCGTTACGAATGGTGAATTGACTACATGGGGTACCCAGTTGCGGGAAACTTACAATCGTGTACTGGACCTACACAACCGAGATTGGAATGGCATTTGGTTTCGCATAGTGCGGAACTTCTTTTGGTCGGCGTCGGCAGGTAGATTCGATATTGTGGCGGGCAATCCGCCTTGGGTGCGATGGTCGAAGCTACCTGAACTCTACCGGGAGCGTGCTAAGCCCACTTGCGAGAGCTATGATATCTTTTCTTCAACCCCATTCAATGGTGGTAATGAATTAGATATTTCAGGGCTGATAACATATACGGTGGCTGATAAGTGGCTTAAGCCAGAAGGAGATATGGTATTTATCATTCCGCAGAATCACTTCCAAGTACCATCATCAGAGGGCTTCCGAAAATTCAAAATCAACGATGAATACAATCTTGTACCTCGTACAATCGACGATTTAAAGGGTTTACAGCCGTTTCAGGGTACCACCAACCGTACAGCAGTGGTTGTATTTAAGAAGACGGCGCATACCGAAATTAGCTATCCAGTGCCTTATCAGGTGTGGGAAGCTAGCACTGGATTTGCCCGCGCTATCCCTGAATCGTTGACCCAAGGTGAAGTGCTACTCCGCGTGACCACCACCACCTTAGAAGCTAACCCAGTTGCTGGACCGGGCTCACCTTGGGCACTCTTAGCTCCTGGACGTTACGAGGAGTTAGAACACCTGCGCGGCGAATGCAACTGGGTTCAGGGGCGCAAAGGAATCACTGCTGACCTGAACGGCATCTACTTTGTTGATGTGCTTGCCGAGAATGCGCGGCAGGGGCTGGTGCAGATTGAGACGCGTCCGGAGGCCGGTAGAACCTTGTTTGGAGTCAAGCAAAAGTTCTGGATAGAGCCGGGGCTTCTGTATCCTCTGATGAAAGGTGCCTCAGACTTTAAGGCATGTCGCATCACACGTAAGCACCACCTATTTGCTATTGTTCCTAATACCGGGATTCTACGTGCTTCATATGATACAGCGGAGACTCGACTTGCCACAGAGTTCCCTAGGACGTTGCGCTACTTAAGTGCGCATCAGTCATGGCTAGAAAACCGCTCTACTTATCGGATCCGCATGCGAGCGACTGGCGCGCCCTACTATGCCATCTACAATGTCGGGGCCTATACATTTGCGCCTTATAAAGTTTTTTGGGCCGAGATGGGAGAATTCCGCTCGGCAGTCGTGAGCGAGGGCACTGTACCGCTGGATGGTAATAAACCGTTCATCCCTGACCACAAGCTATTCTTTGCCGACTTCCAAGAGCCAGAGCCAGCTTACTACTTGTGTGGTTTGCTTAATGCTACTGGAGTGAAAGAGTATATTGAAAGCCATACTATCAACCTACAAATCGGTGATATCTTTAAACACATGTCATTACCAGAGTTCGACCAGGCCGACACCGATCATATAGCCCTAAGCCAAATGGTAAAGCGCGCACACGAATGTTCCGAAGCGGAGTATTTGCAGGTACTGGCTGAGGTGCGGCGCCTAGCGGAAACGATTCTATTTCCGCTTGCCGAGTAAGTCGATTATTTCTGATTTGACGATAATGCCTGGGTACACTGAGACCCAGGCATTTTTGTTTGTAAAGGCAAGTCCGTTTTAAACTTGTTGGTAAGCATCATCCTGCCTTCGGTGTCCGGTTGCATTTTATGCATGACAATAGGTGGCTGGTGGGTCATCAGTAACAGTGGGATCTGGTAGGCTTGACGGAGCGCGCGGCGCTCGATCAACGGCAGGGGTGGCGGTGACTATGGTTTGCAAGCCGCGGCGCTCAAAGGACTGCTGGAACTGGTCGAAGTCAAAGGCCACGAAAGCCAGGCCGCCGGCCGCCTTTAGTTCGTTGAGAAACAGCCGCTGATCGTCGCGCAGCCGGTCACGCCCGGCCTTCACCTCCACCCCGATGAATACCGCATCCGCCTGTCGAAACCCAATGATGTCGGGCACGCCGCGCCGGGTCTGCGGATTGACCTGCCAGCGGCCTAGGGTCTGATTGTAGACGCCGGTGGTGTTCTGGCGCCAGACGGTGAAGCCGTGATGCGAAAGGTAGGCCAGAATGGCGCTGGTGATTTCACCTGCGTGGAGTGTGCCGAGGTCGAGGGGCAGCTGATCGTGTTTGCGGGCTACGGGCATAGTACTTCGATGAAAGAGCCGATGGCAACCAAGCGGGCCACTTCGGCGGGATGGGTGGGATATTCGGGGCTGAACAGGCGGGCGTGGGTGCTGCGGCGGGCCTGCATACAGCTCGCGGCGCGGGTTCGGGTAGCGGGCGTGGTGGTGACGCGGTAGAGGCTGCCACAGGTGGCGCGGTAGTAGCGGATGATGTTCATGCGCCCAGGTGTTTGGGTTCGAGGCCCAGTTTGTCTGCGAAGCGGCGAGTGGCCTGCTGGTGGCGCCGCGTTATCTGCTGTTGCGCCGCCTTGGAGGGCTGCCAGTCGGGCCGGGGGTGGCGGTAGATGGCCTGCTGAACCTCCTGACGCTGCTGCTCGGCCTGGTCGTTGGTCAGGAGGCCACGGCGGTATTTCTGCTTGATGAGCGTGAGCTTGTCGCGCAAGTGCTGGGCATTGGGGTGGCTCTCAGGAATCATCAGGGCCACGTTCCGCACCAGCGCGGGGGCGGCCTGCTGGAGCTGGCGGAGGGCTACGGCCTCCCTGCTAATAGAATGGGCCTTGCGGTCGAGATGGCTGTTTTCGAGGTGCTGGGCCTTTTTGTCGAAATAGGTCTGGAGCAGCCCGTAGATGGTGGCCGGGTCAAGGGCATTGAAGAACTTGGTGCCGTTGGTGCGGGCTTGCTTGAGGGCCAGAATAATATCCTTCAGGCTGTCGTGGGTGTAGGTCTGGGCCAGCGTGTCGGCCAGTTCCAGGATGTCGGCGGCGTCAGGTTTGTCGGCCACCCGGACACTATCCACGAAAGCGCGCAGGATGACGATGAGCAGCTTGACCAGCGCTTCCTCCCCTACTATCTTTTTAAGCTGGAACAGCTTAGGGGCTTGGGAGGCCTGGGCTACGGTCAGGCCCACAGACAGCTCGGCCAACAGGGCGCGGGCCTCGGGGTTGGCGGTGCTAGCCAGCTCACGCATCGTACTTGGAGCGGTAGCCAGTGCGAGCAAAGAGTGTTCCGGCGTCGGTGGGCGCAGTGCCGGGGTGGTGGTGCTGCACGCCGGGGGCGAGCTTGAGGCGGTTGTCGTGTGCATCGTTGAGGAAGAATTGAATGGCAGTAGCGCGCCAGTCGCGGCGACGGGGTGGCTCGCCTTTCTGCCGCCAGGCGCTGATTTTGGCGTGGTAAAAGCGTAGGTCGGCCAGCGCGTAATCGGTGTCGGCGAAGGCAGCGGCGAAGTCCTCATAGCGGGCTAGGTCGGACTGGTCGAAAGGCACCTCGGGGAGTTGCGACCGACTTCGGCGAGGGGTATTGGTAGCCTGCTTTACCCCCTTTTTCTTTGTCGCAACTTTCTTTTTAGGGGCCTCGCCTGGGGTCGGCTGCTTACCGTTGCGGGTGGTGGTGTCGTCGAACAGTTCCACTCCTGAATCCCCTTCATCTGAAAACCCCTCCCCTATTTTTTTTTCGGTGCCGCCGCTGTTTACCATCAGGTGGTTTATACTACCTTCTGTTTTACCTATTAAGGAGTGTTGTTGCACTTCTGTACCTGATGAGGCTAGTTCACCTGTTGCAGAAGTGGTGCCGGTAGCGTCGTTTACCGGGTCCACTTCTGCAACAGGTAACGCCGTTTCACTTGGTGCAGAACTGCACCCGGTGGCGTTGTCTACTTGTTGCACTTCTGCACCCGGTAAGACCCTGAGAAAACATCGGCTGGGCTGGTGCTTGGAGTGGCTGGGCTGGTAGCGCAGTAGGCCCCAGGTGTCGAGGTCGTAGAGCTTCTCGGTGTAGGTACTTTTGTTGCCGATGCGGGCGGCCTGCATCGTAGCCTGGGGGTCGAGGTCGAGGCTGGCAGGGAACCGCTCGGCGTTCCACTGGTAAAATAGTGCCCAGTACAGGCTGACGTGGTGGGGTGTGGCGGCCGGCTGGCGCGTCAGCAGCTCGTGGGCAGCGCGGGTATGGAGGATGTAATTCACGCGGCCGGGTCATCAGGAAACGGGGTGGTGGGTGTGGAATACCGCGGCGGCAAAGCCGCGAGGCGTAAGGCTGCGCAGATTAGCGCGTTTCTTCGAGCGCAAGCCCTTGACGAGGAATAAGTGGGCACCGGCGTTGCTCAGGTCGGTACAGGGCGGAAAGGCGGCCACGAAGGCCAACGCGCCGGGTGGGGGCACAAAACGGCGCATGGTGTCGCCGACCAGGCACACGTTGCCCTGCCACGTTTTGCCGGGCGGGTGCTGCTCGTCCACACAGTAGCAGATGTAGCTGGCGGCCAAGGGTGCGGTGAAGCAGCCAGAATGGTCGAACAGGGAAACGACAGTCCGTCTCATGCGGCTTGAGCTTGCACGGTGAGACGATGGAAGCGGCGCGGGTAGGCGTCGAGGGCGGAGCGGCGAAAACCCCAATCCCGCTCGTTAAGACGCACGCCGGGCAGGCGCCCCTTCCGTCGGGCGCGCAGCAGGGCATCTACAGACAGGCCGATGTAGGCCGCAGCCTGAGCCGTGGTCATCACTTGGTCGGGCGGGGGCAGCGGGGTTCGGCGGGTAGCTTCGGCCTGCTCCAGCTTGTCGAGGCGGGCGGTGAGACTCTGGTACTCGGCCGCGCTGAGAATCACGGCGGCTTGCATCAGGCGTCGGCAAGAAGTTGGCGGGCCCGGTCTTCGAGCTGGCGGCGGCGGTTCAACTCCTGCTCGGCTACTTCGATGAAGGTTTCGGCCACATCATGGCGCAGCACTTCGCCGTTTATCGTCTTGTACACCAGCGACATGCTGGCTTTGATGCCGCGCTCGTGGAGGCGGGACAGAGTGGCCTGCACCACGGAGCTACGTTGGCCCAACTTTTCCAGTAATTGCCGGAGCGGTGTAATTTCTTTCTCTTTTTCTTTCATGATTGTTGTAAGTTTGCTGTATATTAGTGGAGCAAAAGCGCAACCACTTACACCAAACATACAAACATATTTCTGTAACTTTTACTGAAATATGTGATCTAATATGAAAGAAACTGAGGAACAGCCCCAAAAAGTACCGGCAGTGGTTTCCAGATTACAGGAAATGATGGCGCATTATGGGCTGAACGCTAACAGCATGACGAAGCAGCTTGGGTACGCCGCTACCAGCAAGCTCTACGGCATTCTGCAAGGCTCGGCCCCGTCGTTTGGCACGCTCACGGATATTTTGGAGCACTGGCCGGAGGTGTCGGTGGACTGGCTGGTACTGGGTAAAGGCCCGATGCTGCGGGGCGGTGCGACGGACGCGGCTCCGCTGTCGCTACAGCAGCAAGTCCGGGGCGACAAGGTAGTAGTGGTAACGGTAGACGACAAAGGCAAGGAAAACACGGTGTTCGTACCGATTCCAGCCCAGGCAGGCTACTCGTTGCAACATAACGAAGCCGTGTACTTCCAGCATCTCGACAACTACCGGCTACCAGGTTTCGAGCGAGGCGAGTTCCGGGCGTTTGAGGTGGCCGGCGACTCGATGGAACCGACCATCAATCACCGCGACGTGGTGGTATGTAGCCGGGTGGATGAGCTTCGGTTCGTGGAACCGGGCGAGGTGTACGTGATAGTCACGCCGGAGTCGGTGATGCTCAAGCGCATCAAGGCGCGGGTGCGGAGTATGGACACGGAGGTAACGCTATTCTCAGACAATCCGCACCGGCAGCCCTACGCGATGGAAACGCGGGACATGGTGGAGTTGTGGCGGGTACGGGGCTACGTATCGAGCTACATTCCGAGCGCGCCCGACGTGACGGCAGAACGGCTGTGGGATGTGATTGAGGCGCTGGGCTTCGACAAAGGCGAGGTACGGCGACACCTGCTGGAAAATGGCCCCAATTCTGCCCCCACTCCCCAAAACTGACTTTTTAACCTACTGAAATAAAGGACATTATTACGACTGGATTTATCCCGGCTCTGGGTACATTTTAACACGTGCTGAACCCCTGAAAAGGCGCAAATCTGGCAACAGAGGCGCTTTTTCAGGGGTTTTGCGTTTTGGTCTGCTACGCCATTTATCCCTACCTACTACGCGAAGCTCGCTCCCAAGTGCGCTCCCAGTAACGCTCCCAGCAGGCTCCCACTTTTTTACCGCTTTACGACGATGAACATTCAGTTTGACCGCCGTACTGACCGCCCCGATGTTGCGGGTCGTTGCGCCATTCACTTGCGCGCGTATTTCAATGGCCAGCGCCTGCGCTATGCTACCTCCGAGCGGTGCTTGGCCACCGAGTGGAATGAAGACAAGGAAAGATTTCGCCGCTCGTTTCCCGGTTACCAGGAAGCCAATCTGTACCTGGAACAATTGGAGGAACGGTTGCGGGCGGCTTACCGCAACCTGCTAGCGGTCGGCACAGAACCCACCGTGGCGCTGCTACGAGCCGCTTTAAAACCGGAGGAAGAAGCAACGCCTGACCTGCCCGCGCCGGCACTGGTGGAGCTGTTCGACGAGTACCGGGCCGTACTGCTGGCCCGCGGGTTTCGCTACCACACGCTGCGCTCTTACGGCACGGTGCGCAACACGCTGGCGGATTTCGTGGCCACCACCGGCATGATTCTGGAAGTGCCCAGCTACAGCGCGGCCATGCACGACAAGCTGCTGCACTTTCTGCGGGTGGAACGGGGACTAGCGCAGAATACGATTGCGGGGGTGGTGAAGCAGCTCAAACCCTTCCTGGCCTGGGCCCGCGACAACCGGGGGCAGATGTTGGGCGTGGACCCAGGAAAGCTGTCGGTGGAATGGGAAGACGTGGACAAGGTGTGGCTCACGGCAGCGGAGCTGGCGGCATTGGAAACGGCCCTGCTGCCGGCCAACCTGGTGCTGGTACGGGACGCCTTTCTGTTTTGCTGCTACACGGGCCTGCGCTATTCGGACCTAGCGGACCTGCACCCCGGCAACGTGCACGAGTGGAACGGCGGCCGGGTGCTGCGGCTGACGCAGACCAAAACGCGCACGGGCGTCAGCATCTACCTGACTCCTTCCGCCGCTGCTCTGCTGGATAAATACGCTGGCACGCGGGAGCGGCTCTTGCCTTCTACCGCCAACCAGGTGATGAACAAGTATCTAAAGCGGATTTGCCGGCTGGCCGGCCTTGATGCGCCAGTGGAAGTGGTGGAAACGGTGGCCGGCCGGGTGCTGAAGCGGCCGGTGCCGAAATGGGAGTTGGTCACCATGCACACGGCCCGGCACACGTTTGCCACGCAGAGCCTGCTACGCGGCATGCCGGTGGAAGTGCTGCAAAAAGTGCTGGGGCACGCCAAAATCCAGACGACTATGATTTACGCCAAGGTTGTGGAGGACTTGCAACACCAAACCATGCGGCGTATCTGGGAAGGCAGCGGCGAAGCCATTCAAGGGCAGGCGAAAGGCGAATGCAATGCTGCATCCACCGTTTGTGCGGTGGAGCCGGCAGCAGCCTGAGCTGAGCAATTACCAGGCTGTTCCATGCTTCAGCCGTGCTTTAACTATGCTCCAGCTGTGCTTTAGCTACGGCTGGATGCCACCTGCGTTCCGTTGAGGGCGGCCTTCACTTCTTCCTCGGGCAAGCCGGTGAACTCGCAGAATTCGGCCACGGAGATGTAGGCGCGGGGTGGCTTGTGCAAGGCAGCGCGGATGCGTTGGAGCAAGCGCTTGCCGGTGCCGTAGCGGGTGCCGGTAAGCTGGGCCGCGTCTTTGGGGTAGATGCAAATTTGGGGCATAGTTGGACGATTTAGGGTTAATCGGGCCACCGAATATACAGGGCTTTGAGGAGGTTTTTAAGTTTGAAAAAGCGGCCAGGAAGAGCCTGTACACCGTTTTTGCATCATCTTCCAACCTCATTGTAGCATGGCTCAGCAAACTGGTATTTTAGGCATTCAGGGCACCGTCGGGGGCCTCGTGTTTGCCAAGGACGGGAGCATCCGGCAGAAGCCGGCGTCCAACAAAGCATCCTTCAACGGCGCGGCTAGCATGGCCCGCACCCGAGAAAACGCCTCGGAGTTTGGCGAGGCGGCCTCGGCCGGCAAGCTCGTGCGCGACGCCCTGCGCCAAGCCATTCAGTCGGCCAGTGACAGCAAGATGGTGTCGCGCCTGACGCAGAAAATGCGCGAAATCATCGGCCTGGACGAGGACAACGACCGGGGCGGCCGGCAGGTGCTGAAAGAGAATACGAGCCCGCTGCTCGGCTTCAACTTCAACGCAGGTGCCGGCGTGAGCCAGGCGCTGTTTTTCGGTTACAGCGTAGAGCAGGCCGGCAGAGAGGTGACCTTGCGAGTGGCAGGCATAAACCCGCAAAGCGACATAGCCGCCCCACAGGGCGCTACGCACTATGAGGTAGTATACAGCGCGGCTGCGGTGAACTTCGAGACGAAGAGCTTCAGCGCGGCCGCGGTGGCGGCTCCCATGGGCCTGCAGCCGCTGAGTGGCGGGGCGCTGGGGGCGCAGAACGTGGCGGCTACGCTGCCCGCAGACCCGGCAGCGGCAGATGTGGTGCTGGGGGTGCTGGGCATCAACTTCTATCAGGAGCTGAATGGCAAGTTTTACCCCCTGAATAACAACAGCAGCAACCCGCTGGCCATTGTGTTCGTGGGATAATCTAGAAGTAAGAGGTGAGAAGCGAAAGATGAGAGTCATGCAACGGCTCCTTCCTGCTTTTCACCTCTCTCCTTTTTCGCTCCATTCCGTCAGTTGAAAATTTCCTATATCTCATCTCCCTCCTCTCACTTCCAACCATATGGCCAACCTCACTCCTTACCAACGCCAGTTCCGCCAGCGCATGAAGCGGGCCATCAACCTACGCGATAAAGCAGACTGCAAAGCCCGCTTTTATGCCAGCCAGCTGGTTACAGCATTGCTGGATGCTCAGACCGCAGCGGCCATGATGAACGCGCTGAATCAGCTCTACAACGTGGACGTGAGCACGAAGACGCTGCTCGTGCACGATCTGCTGGCCTTAGTGACGCCGCAACAGGTAACCGATACGTTGGCCGCCAGCACGCCGGGCGAAGAGTTAGTCCTGTTCAATCAGGTGCCCGATGGCAACGACGGCCAGCCGCTGCCGGCCAATCCCCTGTTCGGCGAAACCCTAACCGGTCCGCCCGTCGTGGTGCCGCCGCAAGCGCTAGCAGCTACGAGCAAAACCGAATTGCAGCCAGTTACTGCATTGACAGCAGTGACTCAACAGGAAGCCCGTCTCGTGACTGCGGAAGCGCCGCACGAATAACAGCACGGTCAACCGTAGAAAGCAGAAAAGCCGGTCTCCTAATATGGGACCGGCTTTTTTCGTCTGCCCAACGGGCCGCTTTCAATCAAGGCTAAAATCTATTCAATGGGTTAACTCAAGCTTCCTGGCCGGACGGCGCCAGGGGGTAAGCGGTTCGGCGGCCAAGCTCTGGCCGGGTGAGCTGATGCTAGCGGCTGGGTAGCGGGCGTGGAAATAGGCGAGTAAGTCAACGTAGGCGGCGCAGGCGCTGGCTTCGTCGTCGTACTGCAGCGTGAGCGTAACGGTATGAGTTTCCCGGTCGTGGATGAGTTGGACGGTGTTGTTCATGAGCTGGTAGTAATCAACAATGAGACGTTAGCAGTGTGCGGTTAAGGGTGCTGGTTGAGCGGCCGGCTGGCGCCTAGCGTAGTGGCGCAACAGGGTGCTGTATTTTTTGCGGCCCTGGTCGAGGAGGCCGGGGGCTTGGGTTACTTCGACCTGCCAGACTTCGTGCGGAAGCTTCTTCTGCACGCCGATGATGACGAAGCGCGCAGCTTGGAGCACGTCGGAGTAGAACGCGGCTTGGCGGTCATAGTCGTGCTGCTCGATGGTGGCGCAGAACTGGGCGTAGGTGCGGCAGCTGGTGGTTTTAAAATCGACTATCACCCGACGGCCGGTGCGGGGGCTGGCAATGAGCAAGTCGGGCCGCACCTTTACCACTATGCCAGTTTCGGCGTGGGTGGCCGTGTGGGTCAGCTCGGGGGTGCCCCGGTAAAGTAGGTCGCGGCAATACCGCTGCCGCCGCACCTGCGCCGCCAGCCGTTCCAGCAGCACCCAATTACACCGTTCGTCGGTGCGGCGGTAGCGGGTGGGCTCCAGCGTGGCGGTGTGAAAGTGAATGCCGAAGGCCAGGGCCAGCGGGTTGGGGGCACGCAGCTGGCCTAGTAGCTCGGCTTTCAGGGTGGACAGGTCGGTGTTGGAAACGCCCGGCAGGGCGCGGTGGTCGGCTGGTAACAGGGCCGGATGGGCTTCGAGGTTAGCAAACATATTAGAGACGAGAAGTGAGAAGGTGGAGCGTCCTCTCTCCTCCCCCACCGGAGTGGTGAGGGAGTGGAGGCAGCGGGGCTATTCAGTGACAATCTCGGCGGCGGGTAAGGCTGGGTGCGCAGCTTCCGGGACGGAGTAGCCGTGTACTTGGCGCAGCTCAGCGGCGCCGGTGTAGGTTTCCTGGCGCCAGATCGGGAAGTCACGGGCGAAGTCGCGGCGGGCGGCTACTTCCTCGGCTGGGGCAGGCGCATAGCTGAATTGGGCCACGTAATAGGTGGCTTTTTTACCTTCCTTGGTGGTTTCTTTCTTCTCCGCGGTAACCCTCACCGTTACGTCGGCCAGGGTGAGGTCGTCGTAAAATAGCGGCTCAATCAGGCGGTACAGGTTTTCGACGCTGTAGCCGTGGAAGAGCACCGCGCAAACGGCGCCTTTGTCGTCCGCGAAAAATAGCTCAGCCCACAGCTTGCGGCCCATGTTCAGAATATCGTCGGAGAAGATGCGCCAGGCCAGCGGAATGAAACTGAGTGAGGGGCCTAGTGGGGTGGTGCCGCCAATGTTAAATTGGCCGGCTTTGGCGTCAAAGCGAATTTGTCGCGGGTGGCCGGGTAGGTAGCGAAAGCGGCTAATGGCTGTTACCTCGCCGGATTCTTCGTCTACGCTGCTGAGCATGTAGGCGGGCAGCGGTGGAGCTTCGGGCAGCACGAGGGCAGCAGAAACAGCGGGAGCAGCTTTTTTAGCGGCTTTGCCAGCGGTGGCCGGGCGGTTGGGAGAAGTGGACATAAGAGAAAAGAGGTGAAAAAAAGAGTGGGGCCCGTCGTCGGCCGGCCCCGGCGCCGTGTGAGGCTTATTTGAATTGGGAATCGTGGCAAAGCAGGGCGCGGCCGACAATCGAATCCACGCCGCGAGCGGCGGGCACGTGCCGGTACCACAGGTAGGTGGCAGCTAGATTGAGGACGCAGGGTTGCTTGAACTTGCCCTCATCGTCGACAATCAAAATGAGTTCATCGGTGAGACGCACCACATCCACTAAGTCGCATTCTAGGAGTTCGTAGAGCTCGGCCAACTTGAAGCTGCGGCCGTTACGAGGGTTGACGGGTTGGGCCACGCCAGTGGCAGGGTCCAGCAGTTTAGGCTGGAACTGAGTAGGGGTTTTCATAAAAAGAAGGGATGAGGGCAGCCGGCTAACCCTGGCGTACCGGTGACTGGGCTAAATAGCCGCTAACTTGGCCGTGTTGCGGCGGTGGGCCTCGGCCTGGGCGGCCTCCTGGCAGGCAAACCGAGCGGGGTCAGGCTGGGCGTAGTAGACGCCGGGCTGGCTGGGAGCGGGAATGTGGTAGGCAATGCCGGCTGTGCCAAGCAGCTGCCAGAAAGGCCCGCGGCACCGGCAGCGCCGGGCTGCTCTGCCGCACTGGCAACAAACAATGGGTGCGGCCGGCAGTGCTACCAGGGCAAAAGCCTCCACGTGGATGCGCAACGGGTGACTGGCGCTGCGGTACCGGATGAGGTTGGCGAACTGCAAGTCAATCAGCAGCTGAAAGCACTCTTCCTGCCCTAAACCGGCGCGGGTAGCTAGCGCGGAATAGCCGATTGGCTGGCCAGCGACTCGGCAGCAGACTGCCAGCAGGTCCAAGGCGCGGGCTCCTAACTCGGTGGCCAGCACCGCCCCCGTAACAGGGACGGCAAGGATAGCACCGCTACGCATGGACAGGGCAGCCTAAAGCGGTGGCGTACTCCAACTCCGCCACGCGCACTGCGTGCAAAGCCCGGCGCAGCACAAAAGCCCGCTGGGTAGCGTAGCGGCGGCCCTGGCGCAAGGCCGCCCGAAGGGCTCTAAATGGGCAAGGCTGGCAGCCGGCAAACACCACGCGGTACCGCTGGGTGGCGCCCAAATAGAAGGACACCGAGAAAAATAGACCGGCGCCGGTGTGATGCTGAGCCACCGCAACGGGCTGAAAGCTGGAAAGCTGGGGGCCGCACCAAGTAACAGCGGCTAATGTGTGAAGGGCAGGTAAAGGATAGTGCATGGCCTGTAAGAACTAGGCGTGAAAACTGGTAGGCGGGCCTCTCCCGCTACATGTATAAATATACGCAAAAACTGGAATTATGTGCACATAAATGCAAAATAATTATCCACTCTTTGCAAATAAATGCATATTAAATGCTTATCTTTAAACATGGTAAAAGACAATACAACTGTAGCAGTACTAGGCAGCCGGAGCATAACCAGCTGCGCCGCTTTGAGGCCAGCCTTGCTGGCTCTGAAGCCGACAGCCATAGTAAGCGGCGGAGCACCCGGCGCTGACCAGCTGGCAGCTCACTGGGCCCGGCAGAACGGGGTGCCGCTCACGGAACTGCGCCCTGACTACGCCACCCACGGCCCGGCTGCGCCCCATGTGCGCAACGCCCAAATAGTAGCGGCGGCTGATGTGGTGCTGGCCATGTGGGACGGGCGCAGCAAAGGGACGCTGAGCGCCCTACGAGCCGCCCGCCGCCTGGGTCGGCAAGTGGTGCTGGTGCCGCTGGACGCCTAAGCAGCCCGGCTACCGGACGGGGCCAGCTGGTTGCCGGGTACCCCGCCTTATAAGCTCAGGGGGCTTGGGGGTCTTCCCCCAATAAAGCTGCGTGCAACGCACCTATGGGTGGCTGCTTAGGGGCGGGCTGACGGGAGGCGCAGAGCAGCGGAGCCGGACCGGTAGCTGGCCCCGTGTGGTGGCTAGGATGACCGGCGGCCCGTTTTCCAGAGCCGGTGGGCATGGATGGCGGCAAGAGGCCCCGGCCGGTCGGAACGCAGCCTGAGCGGAGTGGAGCCGGCGGGGGCCGGCGCGGTGGCGAGGGGTCTGGGGAGGCTCCCAGTAAAACTACCCGGTGCGCAGCACACCGCTTGTTTCTTTGGCCTGCGTGGCCTGAACGTGATTTAACGGGCAGCCGGCCCCGTTTTAGGGGTGGGCTGCGGCCTTGTTGGAGGTGGGGCGGACGGGTGGCGCGGTTTTTTGCCGCGCGGCCCGGCAGCAGTGCGGCAGGCAGGCGTCGGGGCGGTAGGCAGTGCCACGGGCGGCGCCTTTTTCGGGCGCGGGCCGGGGCGCGCCGTGGGGTGGTAGCGGACGGGTGGTGGGGCGACGACCAGCGGAAGGAGCGCCACAGCCCGGGAGCGTAGAACGACCTCGTAACTGCAGAAACGTCAGGGCCCGCGACCAACGAGAGTGGGCCCGCAGCATCAGCGGAAATGCGTGAGGGATAGGAGCCAAGCTGACCATCGGGAGGCTGCCCGCAGGGCCGTAGCGAAGCGGAGTGGCGGACAGCCCGACCCGAAGGGGCACGCCCACATGCAACCAGCAACTAAAGACTATAGGTGAGAAACTGATGGGTCGTTCAGGGTACTAACCAAGCTCAACAAGTATATTAAGTACAATTAACATACTTCTTTATTTATAATACAACAATCGAAGCATATGTGCATTTTTATGCATATAATTGCGCATCAAATTACAAAACTTATTTCTCGTTATGGCACAGCGGAGGATCAAATATCTGATGTTGCATACCACTGCTGGCGGACAGTACCAGACCGCGGCGGACGTGCAGCAGTACTTTCTGGAAGACCTGAGATGGGGCGTGGGAGGCTACCACAAGATGGTGGAAGCTAGCGGCAAAGCCGTACGGCTGCACCCGGATGACACCATCACCAACGGCACCTACCCGTTTGTGCACCCTGCAATTCAGATCAGCAACCGCAACACGCTACATGTGGCGTGGATTGGAGGAATTGACAGTGAGCAACGGCCAATTGATAACCGCACCAAGGCGCAGAAAGCCACTTTGCGGAACCTGGTTTTTGCTTGGCTGCAGCAATACCCGCAGCTGCAAGTGCTCGGGCACGGGCAGGTACGAGCCAAGGCGTGCCCGTGCTTTGACGTGCCAGCCTGGTGCGACGAAATCGGGGTTCCGGCGGCAAACGTGTGCCGGGGCGACTATTTCGGGCTGCTGGCCGCGGCTCCCTGGACACGTAACGGGCAGTAAGCTATGCGGGTATTTTTGGAATACGCAGCACGAATTGTTGGATGCGGCTCGCCGCAGGAAGCCCGCAACGAGCGGGTAGTCAAGAATCAGTGGTCAGGAGGCAGCCGGGTGCGGGCTGGCCCCTACCCTACTGAGGGCACTGAGTGACTTTCTGCGCTACCTCTACACGGCACTTCTTCCTTTCACCTTTTTCACTTCAAATCACCATGAGCAAGAACAACAATTTAACGGTGCTGGAGCGCGTGACGCTGCCTACCCCGCGTTTTTTCCGCAAGGTGCGGGTAATTGGGGCGGTGCTGGCCGCCGTGGGCGGCATCATTGCTACGGCTCCGGTGGCGCTGCCGGCGGCTATCGTAACGCTGGGTGGCTACCTTGTGTTGGGCGGGTCGGTAGCTGCTGTCGTGTCGTCGGTGGCAGTAGCCCCGGATGCGGCCTTAAAGGATGCAGATAGGCGCAGAACGGCCGAGATGCGCGACATCGTGGAGCGCGGAGACGCGGCTTCGTTGTAGAGTTTACCTTTACCTGTGCTTGACAGATGGCAACCAACAAACCTACTGGCGACAACGCTCGCAAAGGAGCCGTGCGCAAACGCTCTCAGACTTATAACCCCACAACGGAGCAATACGTGAAGCGGGACACGGATACCGGACAATTCCTCGATGTGAAGGAGGATGGTAAGCCCTTTAAAGGGGTGCGAAAGGAAAAGAAGCGCCCGCGGCCGCAAGCAGATTAGTCAGAAAAACTAACGGCCGCTCTATAAGCGGCCGTTGTTATCTTCGAGTTGCGGTCCCGAAAAGTGTGTGCGGGCCGCGAGGGCAGGTAACTTAGTTGCCGGCTACATCACACTTATTGTAAATGGAAGCCTGGCCGCGGGGTCAGGCTTCTCTTGTAGCTGCCAGAAGGGCTATTGAATTTTGGAATTTGGTGGTGCGTAAGCGAGCTACCACAGGGCTTCTAAGTAGGTTTATTCGCCAGGGCCGCCGGGACCACGTCCTTCGCTGGGTGAATAGTCGAGTTTCTGAGCCATTGCTCTCGCAAAGGGTTTGCGAAAAGCAAGTTGGTCGCTGACCACCGGTGATGAATAAGAGACATAAATTATGAGTTGGATACTACGGGTTCACTCCGGTTAACTTTAATAATAAGTCTGGAGCATGCCAAACTCAAACGAAAGTAATCTCGGTTGATCGAGACCAGCTGCTCTGGTGTATAAAAAAAGTTGGGGTCCTGCTGGAAATTACCCCCAGTAATTAGTCGCTTAAACTGTATGCGAGCACTTCCTATGTGTTGCAAGTCGGCTGCTAACTGAGAGAAGTGGCATTCTCGGCTTAACTCTGTTATCATGTTCAGGTCGTGACCACTAATCACGAAGGCCCGTATCAATGCCGTAACTTCATCAGCCATGAGGGGATTGTGTGCCGACTGCACCGTTTCCCATGTAGAAATAAAGTTAGTCTGAAGACGCTCAATACTGCGTATCAATACCTCCTGCTCAAACCGTTGACTACTTAGCCTTCGTTCTAAACGAGCGGGAATGTATAGCGCAAGAAAAAGCGTGAGAAACGCCGCGGCAATCTCCACGATGTTAATCTCACGCTCAAACTTAAATTCAGAGTGTAGGAAGCCTTGTGCACAAGCAGTGATCAATAGCGCAACCGCTCCCCACTTTAAAAAGTCAAGTAAACTTAGCTTCACGCTGCTGCCATCATGCTAGCATCTTGCATGTACTCGGTGATTTCTTCCAACAAGTACGGATCGTCAGTAGAGACACACCGCAGATGTTTTTGCACAATACGCAAATCGGTAGCAGGAATCTTATGCTTGTGATCACCTCTAACTAGACCACCAAAGGCGGCTTCGAGGAAAGAAGTTGCGTAGCCTGCGGTTCCGTCTAGATTTACTACCAGTTGCTTGCCCTGCCTTACTGCCTCAGCGAACGCAGGGTACAATGAACGAACCAAGAAGTCCTCGCCCGAAAAGTCACCTTCTGCGGAGGTTCTAACACCTGGGGTCCGTGTGAAGTCAGTCGCTACGTTGATCATGAGGTCTTTCATGGTTGGGCCGGCAAAGATAGTGAAGATATTTCCCAGTAAAGAAACGTGCCAGAGAAGGCTTGGGTTAGGGTAACAAAGTCATTACTAGCAAAGTTTGCCTTCGTGTCATTGGCAATTATAACCAAATTTTCAATCCGGCCACGCTGCATTTCCTTGTAAATCCCTGGCAAGCCTTTGCCACGGTAAGCCAATCCTAAACGGGAGCCTATCTGCCCCTCTACTAGCTTTTGTAGCGTCTCGTGGTTAGGCAATAATCCAAAAAATTTGCGAATTTTTTGAAATATACCCTTTAACTGAAGACTTTCCAAGATCCCTACTCCGTTGTCGACAAACGCGAAACACCACCGTTTGTGAACTGGATCTGGGTGTTCATAGCTAGCAATCCACCAGTTCTCAGTAGCCTCTGTCTGCGGGTCGGCATGTTTAAAAGTATTGGACATGCACTCGGTTAGAGTTCGATATGCACCGTGATGATCCAAAGTCGCGCCATTGTTGAGGAAGCGCATAGCTTCATGAACCAACGATTCTGCCAACTTCACCTCAACTTGCTTGTGAAAGTTTCTACGCCGTCCTAAAATTCGATTCTGAAATAGTGGCGGCGCATCACCCGAATTACGCGATGGCATAAAGCAGGCTTGCCAAACCCGGTAGCATTCACGCTTTGAAGGCGTTCGAACATAGAGCTCGGCTCCCCGATGAAACGTGTCTCCATCCTGCATCTTGGAAGAGAGTAGAAGTAGTGCGCAGTGTGAAATCTGGTCAACATCGTGGAAGTTGATCAGAATTTTACGCTTGGGATAACAAACGGACTTTAAACGCTCAAAGAATAACAATGCGCCAGTAGTGTTCTCTACGAACGAAAAATTCAATGGCACCTTGATGATATAATCATAGGTGACCCTTTGCTCGCTTGTTGAAGTGGCTAGTTTACCTGATAAAGCTTGCCTTCGCAACTTCCAAGCTCGTAACCGTCGTGGATGCGTGCGACGAGCACGCGCTTCCTTTTTAGAACGGCGTAGTTGGTAACGTCGGCGTCGTTCCTCTAATATATGGTTCTTCACGTAGCCCTTACTTCTGAGCGTCTGTTAACATGATAAGATGCTGAAAAGCATGTATGGGTGCAGAAGGAAGTCGTTGTGCAGCATAGTTCGAGTAAAGAACAAAGAGGGTCATAAAGTTAAGCTTCGCATAGCGTTACACCAATTAACTAGGTGCTTTCTGACAGAATTAACTTGCCGAGATGTGGTGGCTAGACTCCGCGCTTAACTCATTGATTTGCATGATGTGCATCCACCCGGAGAAGTTAGCCCGCGTACTCGACAACCTACTCGGCAACGCTCTCAAGTTCACGCCCGTCGGCGGCACCATTACGCTACGCCTGGAGCAGCACGGGAGTAAGGCCCGATTCACACTGCAGGATACCGGCATTGGCATTCCAAGCAAGTTGACAGCACCCTGTTCGACAAGTTCAACCCAACCCGTCGCGCGGGCCTGAGCGGCGAAAGGACCACCGGCCTGGGTCTGTTCATTGCCAAACAACTGGTAGAGCTGCACCAGGGCCACATCTGGCTCGAAAGCCGCGAGCAACAGGGCACTAGTTTCTTTATTGAACTACCTTAGGTGAGCAGGTGCTACTGCCCACGGCACCTACCATATGCTGACTGGTCCTGTTCCTGCTTGGCTTCAATATGCCGAATTAGCCTCGAATTTTGTGAGCTTATCAGCACTTGAGACTGGACCAGCGCCGAGCTATCTTGATGGTGGTCTTCACCAATTTTAAACAAAAAAGGCAGTTGAATCAGCCGCCTCTTTTGTTTCTAGACTTGAGGTTGGCGCTTAATACGATGAACCTCTAGCTAGCGGAGATCTGCTGCGTGCTAGCAAGCAGATTCAACCACGAATATTGGCTCAACGCGGCCAATTAATCTGTGTTGTAGGCGTAATACCAGCCAACTGTGCGGCCCTATGTCAGGCATAATGCCACCACTGACCATTGCTAGATCTTTCATTAAACAGGCATGCTACTAGAAGCGTGAAAGTGTTCCCACAGTTGATACAATTGAAATTCTGCCACTTTCTATGAATAAGTGACGTTTTGCGTCACCTAGCTTAAAATTTTTATGATATATAGTACCAGGATAAATCGTTAGCACCCCTGCGTATTTTTTATCTCAATCGAAACAGATCAAATTTTTGACAAGTTGTGTTTCTAGAGAAGTTTGAAGTTAATTTTCAATAAGTCAAGGAGCAAAATGAGTAATTCCAACAATCAAATAGGTCGCAATCTAGATCTCATCCTGAAGAGACCTATGTCAGTAGGTGCAATTGGGAAGTATACCTTCGGAACCATCTCGGGAAGCTGGACAGAATTTCATGGTTTTAGAGGCTTGCCTAGGCCTCTCTTCTGTATCAATGACATTCGAAATTCACAGCCTAGAAATGGTCATTTCAGTCTTTTCATGCAAAGGATCGAAGCTTGGTGTGCTGAACGGGAGTATGATCTATTATGCTTGGATGTTTTGTCCCATGTCATCCCCCTTATAACAGGAAAGAGGGGCTTTGTTGTACTTGAGGGCACCTCGCACTATATCAAGTATATCACACCTGATAATGAGATAGCTTTACCGCGGACACGTTGACTCAGCTACTGCTTGAGACAACTTTCTGTAGCATTGTCTGTCTCTAGACTGGTCTGACGTAGTTCGTATGGAGTAGGACCTTGGGGTGTGGGTGTCGGTTCCAACTTAGCTTTGAACATAACTTTTACTTTGGTATCTTTTATATTTTAAGGGTAAATTGATCTACTGTGCAGCCTCTAACCAGAAAGGCATAGAAGCTTCTCCAAATTCGATTCTTGCTGACTCTAAAAATTCATTTGTTGTCTTCCTCCTCTTGGACATAAATCCTGTTCCCATTCCCTCTACAAATCGCTCAAAGGAATTGGCTATAAGGATGCGCTCTTCGATAGGAGTTTCATCATCGACAGCATATATCTTCTCAGTTTTGACGTCCATCAAAATGGTAAAAGGATCACCGTTGGCAATAATTATTAAATTATCTTCTTTCAACCCCCTAATAAAATCTTTGAACCCATAACTATTTGGATCATTATAATCAAGTAGCCATTCTAACGACCCTGGCTCCTCGGCTCCGAACTGTTCGTTCATTAGACTTAAATTTCCAAAATCATATTCTTTCAGTAAGTCAACGAAGCCTGACGGCAATTTACCCATATCTAACGCCTGCTCCACTCTTCGAATATCTTCATCGCTAAGTTCAGAACGTTCAAGGACGATACTTGACACAAACTCGGGGTCTACTCCGGCAAATTCTTCTTTCAGAAAAGCTGCGTATTCCTCTACTGTTAGCAAGTGCATAATATGAACAAAATTAAAATCCTGTGGCACTCATGCTGCTTAGCTCAGAACCTTCTTGATTCTTTCGCTGGGTCCAGCTCCTCCAGACTAATGTTTAAACGAGATTTCAACAGTTCTTCTACCGCGTCCAAGCTCGCTGCGGTATGCAATTCATCAACGTCCCACCCCCTTTCCAGGAAGGCAACTTCGCCTGGGTATTTGATTTCCTGAATTGATATCAAGAACTTATTATCCTTGAAGATGACGGCGACTGTTCCGTAAATTTTATTATCCTTTACATTGGATGCGTGGAGTAAATATTTCCTTTTTTGCTCCTTTCCTCGAAGCAAAGAACCAATAACCTGTGCTTTTTTATCAGGCTTATTCATAACTACTTAGTCTCTCTAACAATGTGAACGATATCTTAGACTCCTCCAGCTGCCGTCTCACACATAGCACGTGGCTCTGCCATGGAAGCGCTTGCTCACCCGTCGACATTAACCTGGTATTTGTAGTCAACATTACAATATAAGGTCATGTACTGATTATGTAGAAATGCAGTACCTTGGGTCATGGTACTAGAACCC